>NZ_JANSIL010000133.1:0-4230 GCF_047462015.1 Synechococcus sp. R5-13
AGAGATAGGCAGGATGCGATCGCTTCTTTCCTGAACCATGTTCAGGAGAGTTCAGCGTGAATGTATCAGTTTCAACCTCTGGCAAAGGGTTTGGCCGATGGCAATGTAACTCATCCCCAAAGCATCTCAGGATCAGGAAGTTCAGGGATCCCTGTAGCCGACTGCCATACAACCTTCTGGCCGAGAAATTGGCTTACGCTCGCTCCTCTCTTCTAGAGAGCCAGAGGAGTTTCCTCATACGCTAGATGCGTTGTCTTAGATAGCAGTGGCTATATGGCTATACAGTGAAGTAAGAAGTCCAAAAACTCACTCCAGGCTCAGATAAGTAAAAACTGCAGTATGAAGCTGTGCCTCCAGATCAGCCTGGTAAGAAAACCTTACTGCTGCACTTTTGAGGTGTAGTGTACTTCAACCCTGAGAGGAGCGCCCAGGTTCAAGGCAGTGCCAATACACCGGGCCAAGATTTGAATGTTAAGCCGCTGATCCGTCGATTCTAAACTTGTTGCAAGCCGACTCTTGCTTGGACCAACTACGGGTGAACGCTGTACGCTCATCTTAACAGACTCCCTTTTTTGGTGAGGGCTGAACAACCAACTGACTTTCAGGTGATGTTATTGAGGAATCTCAAAGGAATACCGACCAGCAGCATCCAAGAACCTGCTCTTTGAGATTAGGATGATTTGCCCTTCTTGTGCATCGACAACCCTACGGATTTGTTAGGCAAGACACTCTTGGACTTTAAGGGATCCCACGGAAAAAGAATCTCTACTTTGCGAAACTTTGCGAAGCACTTTTGGGTAGAGATGAGGACGACCCGGAAAACTGGCTCTCGGTTCCCTGCGCACGCTCACCAACCGCCAAAACATCCTGCCCCAACTGGCCGGGGATCCAGCCGCATCGGATTGCCTGGCAACAGGGTTGCCGTAGGTTTCTGGAAGAGCTGTGCTGTTTGGCGGGTTCGGTCTGCCGCGGCTCCCTGTAAAGAATGGATGTTGCCGCTCCATGGGTGGGCATGCTCTATTTTGGGATGAGCCCCCTTATAATGAACATTAGGAATTCAAGTGTCCCTGCTGTCCCTCCGCCTGGCTGGGTTCTCTTCACTGCATACAAGGGAACAACCGAGCCGCAAAGTCTGGGATAACTGCTGTTGCGTTTTGAGAGGAATCCATGTCTCTAGTTTTTAACCTGGTGAAGCGTTTGCAGCTCATCCTGCTCAGCCTTGTGGTTGGGGGATTGGCTGTGGCGTTCTTGTCCAACCCTGCTGCTGCCGAGACCTACATCGTCAAAATGGGATCTGACAAGGCCCAGTTGGTCTACGATCCGCCTTCTCTCACCATCAACCAAGGGGATACCGTTCAGTGGGTGAACAACAAGGTCTACCCCCACAATGTTGTCTTCGACAAGGTGCCCGGTGGAGATGCGGCTTTGGCGGCCAAACTCTCCCACAAGGCGCTGCTCACTGCTCCTAAGCAGGTGGTGGAGTCAGCTTTTGTTGATGTTCCTCCAGGTGAGTACACCTACTACTGCACGCCCCACCGTGGGGCCGGAATGGTCGGCAAGATCATCGTGAACGGCTAAATCCACACCCTAGGTGCTGAACTTCTAGGGATCCCACTTTTGGTTTTGCCTTGCTGGACAGGGATCCCTGCCTTTAGCATAAAAGTTAGCCCTCTCAGGAGTGGGAGGGCTTTTTAGCGAATGAATACGCATTCGACCGGCTTGCCCTGTACTGCGCAAGTGTAGTTCTCAAACGGGTTCTCTATGACCACCAGCGTTAAAGGTTACCTGCTCTTGGCCGTTTCCTGCCTCAGCGCCATTGCTGCTGTTGGCTCAATTTTCGAGTTGGCTTCTGGCGAGCCGGATTTTGGCGTCGGCCCCACCAGCATCATCTTGGTTGTCGCTGCTCCATTGGCTGTTTGGCTGTTTCAGGCTGCGGTTGGAGCGGCACGGGCCGGCAATACGGCCGGAAAGGGGAGCAAAAAGAAAAAGTGAGAAGATGGTGAGAACCCTAGGCAAATGGATATGGAGTCAGCGGGTTTGCTTCAAAGAGACTTCTGACTCCCTCTCGATTTCAGTCAGTTGGTGAAACTCCGGCAAGAGCTCCCGTTTCTGCACGGCTCCGAGCGCCGATTCCAAGCCGGCGGTAGCTAGGGTACAACTGGAGCCAGAACCATTCAGTACGGTCTCGGTGACCTGTCCGTTTTTGTCGATCCGATATTCCACTTTGATGTATTCAGGCATCCGCACTCCACTTGTTACCGAACAACAACGGGTTCTTCCCCATTCTAGTTCTTGCTTCCTTTTCCTGGGCTAGATCTGGCTGGGCTCTATGGCTTCTGCTCGTCCCCCCTTCCAGGCTGCCAAAAGGGATCCCGGAATCCGGCGAGACCTCGGCTTGGGCGTGGGGGCATTGGTGTGTGTGGTGCTGATCGGTACCCTTTGGTACCACGGGGTGGAGCAGTGGCCGTGGGTGGAGGCTTTTTACATGACCATCATCACCCTGACCACTGTTGGCTTTATGGAGGTGGAGCCGCTGGGGGATCGGGGGCGTTTGTTTACGGTGGCCTTGATCCTGATGGGGGTCTTGAGCATTGGGTTCATGGTGAATCGCTTTACAGAGGCCCTCATCCAGGGACATTTTCAGGAAGGGATCCGGCAACGGAAATGGAAGAAACAGATGGAAGCGCTGAACAACCACTATATCATTTGCGGTTTCGGGCGCATTGGCCGGCAGGTGGCTCAAGAGTTTCGAGCAGAAGGGGTGCCATTTTTGGTGATTGATCAGTCTGCCGAGGCCATTCAGGTGGCTCAAGAGCTGGGATACGTGGCCCTCCAGGGGGATAGTACTCTGGATGCCACTTTGCTGGAAGCGCGGGTGCAACAGGCGGAGGGGCTGATTGCCGCCCTGTCTTCCGATGCCGAGAACCTCTACGTGGTCTTGTCGGCCCGCACCTTGAACCCCCGCATTCGCACCATTGCCCGCGCCAATACGGAAGAGGCTTTGCAAAAACTGCAGCGAGCGGGCGTTGCCCATGCCATTTCTCCTTACATCACGGGCGGAAAACGCATGGCGGCGGCTGCCCTGCGTCCTCGAGTTGTGGACTTTGTGGATGGCATCCTTGCCGGTCGGGATCGCACTTTCTACCTGGAGGAGTACGAGCTGGCAGCCCAAGAATGTCCTTATGTCGGGCAAACCCTACGGAAAGCCGATTTGCGCAACCGATCCGGAGCTTTAGTGGTGGCAATCCGGCGGGCCGATGGCCAGTTGATCGGTGGCCCCAGCGGAGAAACCCTGTTGCAGCCGGGGGATCTGCTGTTGTGCATGGGCACCGCAGAGCAGTTGCGCCGGCTTGGTCAGCTGCTCTATCCACGCCCGTAGCAGCCCGTTCTCCACCTGGGTAGCCTGGCTCAAATCCGCCTCAGAATACTGGGGCCATGAGAGTCGGTGCCACAGGTTTTCAAAAGTCCGTAGGTCTCGGCCAGCTCTTCGGCTTTCTCCGTCACTTCCGGGCTAGGGATCCAAATCTCCGGGTTTTTGTAGGCGTAGTAGACCTCAAGGCCATCTATTCCCAACTCCGCTGCTGCTGGGACAATTTCCTCTGCAGGCAGGCAATAGCGAAAGGGATGGGCCAACACCGCCAAGCCTCCTGCCGCTTGAATGGCCTGGATCGCGTCGGCGGCGGGCAAGCCGGGAACCTGCTCCCCTTGGGCAAAGGGATCCAGGACACCATCGGTGGGATCGAAGCCGTAGCCCAGAATATGCACTTCACAGCCCAACAGGTTGGCTGTGATCTCGATCCCCGGCCACAGAATGGGGTCGTCGGGACGATCCAGGTGGGCGCGGGCTCGCTCGTAGCCCTTCAGGGTGTGGTGATCGGTGATGGCCAGTCCCTTCAGACCGTGCCGGCGCGCCTGCTCCGCCAGATCCACGGGATCCATCTGCCCATCCGAACAACGAGTGTGTAGGTGAAAGTTGTACTGCAAGGGACAAGAACGAGGGCCAACCCCCTGTAGCACCTGCCGCAACTCCCCAGCAGAAGGCACCACGCAGGGATCCCGTTCCAAGCTGACAACCATAGCCACCCTTGGGTTCTGAAGTTTTATTAAGCATGTCCCCCCATTGTAGCCAGGGGCAAGGGTCAGTGCTATGGGTCAAAGACTAGTAAACTACCCGACTCCGACCGCTAAAGCGGTACGGAGCGGGCTTTCAGTAGCCCTGAGCCTGCTCTG
>NZ_JANSIL010000134.1:0-6384 GCF_047462015.1 Synechococcus sp. R5-13
GAGCAGAGCAGGCCCAGGGCTACTGAAAGCCCGCTCCGTACCGCTTAGCGGTCGGAGCCGGGTAGTTTACCTCTACACCCCTCGAAAAGAAGCGCTATCATAGAAGTCTGTCGAATAAACTCCCTTCGTAAAACCTCGCGAGGCAGATCGGATGGATTGGGTAGAAAAGGTGCTGGAAAAGATCCGGGAATGGGTGGAACGTGTGATCGACACCCTGCTGGGGAACCCCCAGCCTCAACCTGCTCCCATTCCGGTAGAAGATGGATCCCATCGTCGTCGTTAATCCGACTGCCATTGCCCCCGGCGGCGAGCCTCTCAGCCTCTTGGTACTGCATGGCCCCAACCTCAACCTGCTGGGGGTGCGAGAGGTGGGCATCTACGGCTCAGTATCCCTAGAGCAGATCGATCAGGCTCTGCATCGGCAGGCAGAAATGCTAGGGGCGAAGCTGGAGATTCTCCAGTCCAACCATGAGGGGGTGCTCATCGATGCCATTCACCGTGCCCGCCAGCAGCATGTCGGCATTCTGATCAACCCTGGGGCCTACACCCACACCAGCATTGCTCTCCGAGATGCCATTGCAGCCGTAGGATTGCCCACTGTGGAAGTCCACCTAAGCAACATCCATCGCCGCGAGCCCTTCCGCCAGCACTCTTACATCGCCGCCGTAGCGATTGGGCAAATCAGTGGTTTTGGGGCGCAAAGCTACCTGTTGGGGCTACAGGCTCTGGTGCAACACCTGCGCCTGCAATCTGTGTAGGATCTGTGTAGGTGCCCTCAGCTCTCCAGGAACTCCTGCACGGCTGTGCGAATAAAAGCTTCATCCTCGGGGTTTTGATGAGGATTACCGGCCCGGTGCCCCCAAATGGAGGGGATGATCTTGTAAACCGCGTTCGGGATCCATTCTGCCTCAGCCCGACAATCTTCTGGGGTGAAATACAAATCCGTCTGGGCGGGCATCACCAATGTTTGGGCCTGAATTGCCCTCAAAGCAGCCCGATAATCTCCCCGGTGAATGGGGTTGTCGCTGATATCGCAGCGGATCCAAGTTTCGATCATCGATAGCAAATTCTGCGGATCCCGGCGGCGGTAATTGGCCTCCCAGCCTCGCTCTAGATAATCTTCGAGAGAGGCATACCCCAAGGATTCATAGCATTTTTGGTTGAAAAAAGGTTGGGAAACAGCCCAACTGGCGTAGATGTGGGCAAAAGCTCGCAGACCCCGCTCTGGGACACCCGTAAATCGACGACCGTTCCAGGCGGGATCGGCAGTTAGGGCTGAGCGCAAACTCTCCAGAAAAACCCGATTGTGAACTGTGGTCTTGGCGGTGCCACAGAGGGCTACGATCCGTTCCACCCGCTCAGGAAACAGGGATCCCCAGTGATAGGCTTGCTGAGCCCCCATCGACCAGCCGTAGATCAGGCGGATGCGTTCGATCCCAAAGTGTTGGCGAATCAGGCTCTCCTGCAGGCGCACATTGTCCCAGTGGCTAAACCAGAAGCCATCTTCCCGCAAGCCACAGGCTGGATCGTTGCTGGGGGAAGTGGAAAGGCCATTGCCCAGCATATTGGGAATGAGGATAAACCACCGCTGCGGGTTGAGGATGCCGTCGGGACGAATCAGCCACTCCAGGTCGGGATGCTGAGCCCCATAGGAGGTGGGGTAGAGGATCAGGTTGTCTTTTCGGGGGGAAAGAGTCCCGTAGGTGGCGTAGGCGAGCGTGATTTGGGGCAGTTGGATCCCGCACTGTAGCTGAAAATCGTTCAGGCTCCAGGTGTAGTGAGTCATGCCTGAAATTGTTCAATCACCTGACGATGAACCCGCACATACCCCTGCCCTAGATGAGCCAGATGGGGCTTGAGGTATTGATGGGCATCGGCCAAAGCATGAAATGGAATGGAGGGGTAAAGGTGATGCTCAGCATGGTAAGGCATATTCCACATCAAAAAGCGGATTGGCCAAAGGGTAAGGGTGGTACGGGTATTGGAGAAGGGATCCTCGGTTTGGCTACAGCCTGTGTGCTCTGCCAGCAAAATGAAGCGCAAGATCGGCTGCCCTACCGCCAAAGGCAACAGCCACAGCCACACTATCCAGGGATCCCCCAGCAGAAGGGAGAGCAAGCTCCCAAGGCCGTAGATCCCTAGCTGCAACCGCACCGAACGAATGACCTCTTGGCGGGCCGATTCAGGAATGTAGGGATAGCCTTGCAACTGGCCGCTGGCTATGCGGATGTAGGTCTTCACCTTGCCGATCCACCAAGTCAAGCCGCTCAGCTCGAGCAAATACTCCGGCCAGCTCTGGGGTTTGGGATCCTCCAGCTCCGGATCCTTGCCCGGAATCTGGGTATAGCGGTGGTGCCATTTGTGGTATCGGCGATAAAAAGTGCTGTTGTAAAATGAGAGCAAGCCCGCCACCCAGGCTACCCCGTCATTCAGTTTTGGGCTGGCAAAAGCGGTGCGGTGTACACATTCGTGCAAAGCAGCAAACATCGTCGCCAAACTGGCCCCGTAAACCACCAGCGCCGGCAGGGCAATCCAGCCATTGACACCTTTCTGGGTCACCCACAGGCTGCCACTCACCGCCATCACCGCCAAATGTCCCAAAAGCTGCCGGAGCCCGGCTGAATTGGAGCGGACATTCAGTTGTCTGAGGCGCTCGCTCGGGATCAACCGTTGCGGATCCGGCAAAATCGGTGTTGTCTCGACAGCCATGGCCTGTTCTTGTGAGCTACGAGAATGGATAGAAGTTATCCAATATCAAACCGAGGCCAGACCTTTCCGCCTGTGTCCAAGACAACAAAACCCTGGACCAAACTCCTAACCATGACTGCGGGGATCCGGCTGACTGGGGAGGGCGCGCCTGCCCCGCTCCAGCTCAGACACCGGCCCGGCATTGGTCAACTGCAGGGGCTGTCCAGTTGCCAGAGCCAACACATTGGCCCGCAAAATCGACGGCGGCTGTTCGCCAATCGCCGATCCCAGCGCTTCTCCCTGCCGATCCAAAAACAGAAAATGAGGGATGCCGTTCACCCGGTAGCGGCTCAGCTCCGGCAGCCACTTCGGATTGTCCACATTCAACATGACGAAGTTGACTTGATCGGCAAATTCCTTTTTGAGATTGGCCAGGAGGGGTGCCATGGCACGACAGGTGCTGCACCAATCGGCATAAAACTCCACCAAAGAAGGTTTGCCATTGGCCTGAGCTTGCTCCCAAGGTATGGCCTCTTGGGCTAGAGCCTCTAAGTTGCTGCCCGCCTGACGCCCTTGGTTAGCCAAAAACAGTCCTGCTGCCAAGAGCACAGCTACTGCGGCAATCAACCCGTTGCGCAACCGTTTTGCCCAGTCTTTCTTCATCCTTCCTCACCTTGCTAGGCGCTGGATCTGACCTCAGCCCTCGCCTTCACTGTTTTAGCATCCCACCCTGTCCCACCGGTTCCGGCCAGAACCGGGTCTATGCCATCCCACGATCTTGGGCCGGGATCCCGGCTGGAGAAGAGGGCCAGGTGAGCGATAATGGGTGCGGCGTTTGCACCGATGGCTCAGCGATGCGCATCTCCTTGAAGTGGCTGCGAGAACTGGTGGATTTCCAACTTTCACCCGAAGAACTGGGAGAGGCCCTCACCCTGGCGGGGTTTGAAGTGGAAGAGATCGAAGACCGCCGCACCTGGGCAGATGGGGTGGTTTTGGGCAGGATCCTGGCTGCCGAGCCTCACCCCAACGCCGACAAGCTGCAGGTTTGCCAGGTGGACTTGGGATCCGATCGGCCTGCCACCATTGTCTGTGGAGCCGCCAACGCCCGCGCCGGGATCCTGGTAGCAGTGGCTACACCCGGCACCCATTTGCCCGCCCTCTCCCTCACCATTGCCAAAGCCGACAAGCGGGGGGTGATCTCGGAGGGCATGATCTGCTCTCTGGCCGAGCTGGGGCTGGAGAAATCTTCCGAAGGGATCCACGAATTCCCGCCCGACTTGGATCTGGAGGCCCATCCGCTTGGCTCTGATGTGCGTCCTCTTTTGGGCTTGGACGATGTGGTGCTGGATCTCACTTCCACCGCCAACCGGGCCGATGCCCTGAGCATGGTGGGGATCGCCCGCGAAGTGGCTGCCCTCACCCGCAACCCGCTGCGCCTGCCCCCCGTCAAGCCTCTTCAGGCCAAGCCCATCCCCAACTTTCAGTTGCGCATTGCCGACGCCAAAGCCTGCCCCGCCTACAGTGGCGTGTTGATCGAAGGGGTGAAAGTCGGCCCTTCCCCCGACTGGCTAAAACACCGACTGGCCGCTGCCGGCATGCGATCCATCAACAATGTAGTGGATATTACCAATCTGATCCTGCTGGAATGGGGCCAGCCCTTGCACGCCTTTGACTGGGAGCGCCTGCTCCAGGTCATGGGCAAGAAAAAACCCACCATCGAGGTGCGCTTGGCCCAGCCGGGAGAAACCTTAAAGACCTTGGACGGCCAAACCCGCACCTTGCAAGCCGACAGTCATCTCATTGTGGCCGGCAGCCAACCGGTAGCTCTGGCCGGGGTCATGGGAGGGGAAGAAACCGAAGTCAGCTCGACCACCACTCGCATTTTCTTGGAAGCAGCCCTATTCGATCCAGCGGTGACGCGGCGCTCGGCCCGGTCTCAAGGTCTGCGCACCGAGGCTTCCACCCGCTATGAGCGAGGGGTTAACTTTGCCACCCTCGATCAGGCCCGGGATCGGGCGGTGCAGTTGATCCTGGAACTGGCAGGGGGAGCAGTGGCCGGCCTCACCACCTTTGACCAGCGGCCCCCCCTGGAACGCACCCTGAAATTGCGGCTGTCGCGGCTGATCGATGTGTTGGGGGACGAGGTGCAGGCGGCGGATGTGGAGGAGATCCTATCTGCCTTGGGCTTTCAGATCTCCCGTTGCGAAGGGGCCAATTCCCAGAGTGCCCTCTCCCCCGCTACCGAGACGGCAACCGTGGCCAGCTGCGTTTGGCAGGTCGTCGTTCCCCCCTATCGCCTGCGGGACATTGAGCGGGAGATCGACCTCATCGAGGAGTTTGCCCGTCTCTACGGCTATGACCGCTTCTCAGAAACCCTACCCACCGAGCCGCAGGTGGGATCCCTTTCGGCGCGGGAAACATTCACCCGCCAGATCCGAGAAGTGCTGCGGGGCATTGGCCTGACGGAGGTATATCACATCTCCCTCTGCCCGGCGGAGGAGGATGGATCTTTGGTGAGGATTGCCAATCCACTTTCGCCTGAATATTCAGCCGTGCGCAATGCGCTACTTCCCGGCCTGGTGGAGGCCTTCCGCTTCAACTGGGATCAAGGCAACGGCCCGCTCCAAGCCTTTGAAATCGGTCGTGTTTTTGCCCATGCCCTTCCCCCCAACCCCCACCCTTACCGGGAAGCTGAGCATATCGGCGGTATCTTGGGCGGGGATCCCAATCCCCACGATTGGCAGCACCGCAACCGACCCATGGACTGGTTCGAGGCCAAGGGGCTGCTGGTCTCCGCTCTGGAGCGGCTGGGATTTGGCCCGGAGTTTCGTCTGGATCCCCCTGAAGAGCAATCGCCGCTGCTGCACCCCGGTCGCCAGGCCAGTTTGTGGATTGAGGGATCCCGCATCGGTTTGTTCGGGCAACTGCACCCCCGCCTCTGTCAGGAAAAGGGGCTGCCAGATCAGGTCTATGGGTTTGAGCTGCAGTTGGATCCCTTGCTGGAAAGCCTGGAGAGACGGGGCATTGTGCAATTTGTCCCCTTTTCGCCCTTTCCTGCTGCCGATCGGGATATCGCCTTCTTTGCGCCGCTCGACCTCTCCGTTGGCGAGATCGAGAAGGTTATCCGTCAAGCGGGCGGAGCACTTCTCCAATCGGTGCAGCTTTTCGACGAGTACCGTGGTCAAGGCGTACCTGCAGGGCAGCGCAGCCTTGCCTTCCGCCTGGTGTACCGTGCTCCCGATCGCACCCTCACGGATGCGGAGGTAGAAGCTCTGCAAAACCAGGTGAGGGCGCAGTTGACAACACAATTTCCGGTTACCTTGCGCAGCTAGCCGACCCCTCTGTAGCTACTATAACATCCTCCCAGCGCTCGTCCTGTGGACAGGGCGCGGGACTGATTGCCCCTGCACCCCGTTAGCTACACCGCTGGGAAGCCCCGCCCTCTATTAGGGGCTAGTGACTAGTGGCTAGCCACTATCCAGGGTGAGAGTCGGGATGAAAGGCGGGGACATGATGTTTTGTCCTTGACTGGTGCCATAAACATAAAAAGTAGCGGGGTTTTATACACTGCCGCTATAAACATCAAGTACAGGGTGGTGGGGCATCCCGTCCTTTTCGCGCTAGCAGCGCGGAGCGCTAACCGGAGTCACTGTTCGCGTCAGCGGGACGGAGTCCTTGAAGCCCGCACTCTCTCGC
>NZ_JANSIL010000135.1:0-4843 GCF_047462015.1 Synechococcus sp. R5-13
TGTTTAGATGCCCAAAGTGCAACCATAGGCTACCACGAGATTGGCAAGGCGCTCTGGGTGTTATGCTCAGAGCTTTGCGGGATACCGCCTTTCTGTTCGGACTCCGTCCCGCTAACGCGGTCGCGTCAGCGTCGCGTAGCGACAACGGAAACGGGCAGAATGCTATCGCTTCACCGTTGAGCAGTAATGCTCAGCAGTGTTCAGCGTAAATGTATCAGTATTGTGGGTGGAGAAGCGTTTGCAGAAGGATTGTTGATGAGCTACGACGCGGTGGTGATTGGGGCCGGCCACAACGGGCTGGTGAGCGCTTGCTATTTGGCCAAAGCGGGGCAAAAAGTGCTGGTGCTGGAGCGCTATCACACCGTTGGTGGTGCTGCCATTACGGAAGAAATTCACCCAGGCTTTCGCGTGTCGGTGGCTTCCTATTCCTGTAGTTTGCTGCGACCGGAGATCATTCGCGATCTGCGCCTGCCGGACTATGGCTTTGAGGTCTATGCCAAGCAACCTTCCTATTTCATGCCCTTCCCGGATGGGCAGCACCTCTTTCTGTATGCCGATAACCGGGCCAAGAGCAAGGCGGAAATTGCCAAGTTTTCCCGCAAAGATGCGGAAGCCTACGACCGCTGGGAGGAGTTTTGGGATCGGGTGAACGAGGTGGTGGAGCCAACCTTGATGCAGCCGCCGATTTCGCTGGGCCAACTGGCGGATCGCTTTGCAGCTGCTGGCTATGAAGACGATTTCCGCCGCATCATGCTCCTCTCGACCACTGATCTCCTGGATGAGTTCTTCGAGTCGGAGCAGGTCAAGGCGGCGATGGCTCCCCAATCTTTGATCGGCACCTCTGCCGGGCCGATGACTCCAGGTACGCCCTACATCTGGCTAGTCCATGCGGTAGGTCGGGCCATTGGCTCGCGTGGGGTCTGGGGCTATGTGCGCGGTGGGATGGGATCCATTACCCAAGCGATGGCCAAGGCAGCTCTGGACTTGGGGGTGGAGATCCGCACGTCTGCTCCAGTGGCGGAGATCTTGATGGAGAGTGGGCAGGCCGCTGGGGTTATCCTCGAATCGGGGGAAACCGTGCGGGCGCGGGCGGTTCTCTCCAATGCCCATCCCCAAATCACCTTTTTGCGACTCTGCTCCTCTTTGCCCTCAGACTTGCGTGACCGGCTAGAACGGCACTACCGCACCTCAGGCCCGGTGTACAAGCTCAACTTGGCCCTGGAGGAACTGCCCCGCTACACGGCGGCCCCTGCTGAAGTGCCCCCAGAAGTGGTCAGTTCCGCCACGGTAGACATTGCTCCCTCGGTGGCCTATCTGGAGCGGGCTTGGGATGACTGCAAATACGGGATCCCTTCCCGGGATCCGTTTATCGAGATCTACAGCCAATCCCCCACCGACCCGACAATGGCTCCCCCAGGCAAGCACATTCTCTCCTGCTTCTGCCAGTTTGTGCCTTACCAACCCAAAGGGCGAGATTGGAACGATGGCCTACGGGAGGAATTTGCCGATCGGGTGATCGACAAAATTGCCCAATTTGCCCCCAACATTAAAAACGCCGTGATCGCACGGCAGATGTTGTCGCCCGTGGATCTGGAGGCCCGCTTCGGCCTTGTGGGGGGCAGCATTTTTCACGGGGAAATGACGCCGGATCAAAGCTACAACCTGCGGCCCATCTCCGGCCTGGCCGACTATCGCTCCCCCATCCCCGGCCTTTACCTCTGCGGCTCAGGGGCGCACCCAGGAGGCGGAGTGACCGGGATCCCTGGCCACAACTGCGCGCAGGTGGTGCTCAGCGATCTACCCAAGCTCTGACCGACGAAAAGGCCAAGCCAGAGCGGATCCCTGCTCTGGGATCAAACGGGTTGCCTGGGTTACAGCCGCACCTGCGTGCCCTCAAAGAATCCACGAATAATGAGAATAACTCCCCCTGCATCAGGAGTACCCGTATTTCCGTCGCCAATTGGTGAGTTCGGGCCTATAACTTGGTTGTCAGTGGGGAACTCTTGCTCAATAAAGAATTGCCCAGAGATATTCGAGCCAGAGGTGGTTGGATCGAAAACCAAATTCAAGTTGCCTCGCAGCAGAGAACCGCCAATATCTGCCCTATTAAACGGCCCGGCCAGTTGTGCCCCAGCTAAGGTGCGGAAGACAAAATCTCCCGTGGTGGGGACAATGCCCTGAAGGATAACAGGACTGAGATTAGTTCCCTCCACAGGGGATCCAGGCAACGTACCTGTGGAGCGCTCGGTGCGCAAGGAGAAGAAGTAGTCAAACGCGGTAGGGGCACCGGGACGCTCAGGGACGGGCAACTGCGGGATCGGGGTGGGGAAAGGTCGCGGCGGCGGGCTAACCTGCACAAAGTTGAGAACTGTGCTGGTGTTGGCCGGATCAAACTCCGCTTGAACACGACCGTTCAACAGGCGGCGGATGCGAACCAACTGATTGGGCAAGATGTTGGGTCGAGTCGGATCCGGAGCAAACAGCACCGACTGCGTACCCACCTGGGCAGGACGATAGACAATCTCCGCCTGGTTGGGCCGGAAGTTCAGGCGGGCAAAGAGAGCCAAGGCGTCCTCGGGAGTGCCATCGCCCGCAACCCCCCGCTGCCGCACCACAAAGCTCGCGGAGAAACTGCCTGTTTGGAGAATAGCGACTACAGGACCTTGGGGTGGAGGAGGGTTGACAAAGGAGCCAGGCGCCAAAATCTCACCACCGGGGCCAGGGCCACCGTTTTCAAACAATACACCCACAGTGGGGACAATCAGGGAAGAATCTCCCTCCAGGACGACTTGATCACCATTTCTACTCACCAAAATGCGGCGCACGGTGAGCGTTAAAACAGTGCCGTCATCTCGGATAGCCCTGAAGGTGGTATTCACCCGAATGCGCTGGTCGTTGGGGAGGGTCGAAATTGCAACCAGCCCGGCGATATTGAATTGCGTAGATAGCCTGCCGTCGTTGGGTCCAAAGGCAGTGATATTCACCAGCGGTGTGGTTCGCCCAATTTGGATGGCCAGCGTGCTGGAGCGAAGGGTGGAGTCGATTGTCAGCTCACTGGCTGGGATCTCGTTCACGGGCAAGATGCGGGCTTCAACATTGGCGATGCGAGCTTCACCGCTTCCCTGCAAGGGGTTGGTACGCACAGGGATCCCATTGTCAAACCTCGGATTGACATAGTCCAAGCGGAGGCTGGTGGTCTCCAGCACCGAGCCGGGGGTAAAGCGATACTCTTGGGCCGAGACAAAGGCAGCCGGATCCACCTGGACGGGCCCAGGCAAGGTCGGAGACTCATTAACTTCTCCGCAGCCGCCTAGCAGCAAGACTCCACACAAAACCGCTAATGAGCGACCTTTGAAGTTCATAAGGCACTTCCTCACACACCCTAATCTGGGGAAATCCACACACAAAATGGAGGGAAAGGCACCCAACCCCAACGCTACAGGTAAGCTGGCCGCCCCTGCTCGAGGCTATGATACCCCATATCTAGGGGATGGGCCATTTCCGGAAAAATTTCTTGGATTTGCTCTGCCGGTCGCTTGACAACGCCCTGGAATGCAGTAGAACTAACAGCAGTCATCCCCCTTTCAAACGGGATACCTCGTAATCTTGCTTGTCAATGTACAGGGGTAAATTCAGTGGATCCCGGCTGGACGCTGTCGGAAAGATTTGCTGTGGTGTGAGTGAGTGGAGACTTCCCCAATGAAACGACGTTCTGGCTCAGCCCTTGGCGGCGGTGGCCTTTCCCTTCTGGTAACTTGGGCTTCGCTGGCCCTGGTCACTGGTTGTAGCAGCGAGACTACTGGTGGGCTGCCGCCCCTCTTGACTGCCGACGGAGCTACACCCCCTCCGGTGGCGGTTGCCCCTACCATTTCACCCAACCTCACGCCCATCACCTTTCGCCCCGGGCCGGACTTTGCCCCCATCACCCCGCCGCCAGTTCAACCCGATCTGCCGGATCCGCCTCAATTTGGGCCAGGGGGCGGCTTCAACGTCGACCAGCCGTTTGCATCGCTCTCTTACAGGGTGGATTTAACCAACCTAATTGTTCGAGGAGGGATAGCAAGCGTAGACATCCAGGTTCTGAACATCACTTGTGGAACGGATGTTACCAGCGTAATCCGGCCTGAGGCCCTGAGTCAGTTTAGGAACCTGCTGATTGGGAGAGGCAACACGTTCACTGACGCTAACGGCTTCAACTTTAGCTACACGTTTCCAACGGATCCTAGGTTTTTCGATGACTTGAGGATTTTTTCAAAGGGAAGTAGGAGGATCGAGAACCAAGAAATACTGACAGGAGATGACATTGTTTTTGTCCTAACTATTAGAGATGCTTTTGGACAAGTTTTGCGGGTTGATGACTCAATTTTCAATCCAGGGGAAACTCGAAACGAGGTGCGCGGCTTTGCCATTCCACCCTGTGGCAACCTTCCTCAGCCAACTCCCACTCCAACTCCTACTCCTCTGCCGCCCGTACCTACGCCTACTTCAGGCCCTACCCCTGTTCCGACGCCAATCCCTGTAGGGCCGTCGCCTCTGTTTACCCGCTTCCTACTACCTAATCCAGCCTCGGTCAACACGCCTGTTACTCTCACTTTTGTGGTCGATAACCGAGTGGCGGGGGCCATTCCCCTGAGTGGCCTGAACTTCCAGGCAGTCTTGCCAGAGGGGCTGGTCGTGGCCAATCCTCCCACACCTGCCGGCATTGCCAATCCAAATACCTGCGGGGGCACTTTGGGCGCAATACCGGGAACAAGGATCATCAACCTTTCGGGCGGAGTTCTGGCAGCAGGTGCTACTTGCGAGGTGAACGTCTCCATTCAAGCAACGGCTCCTGGGATCTACA
>NZ_JANSIL010000136.1:0-9594 GCF_047462015.1 Synechococcus sp. R5-13
GCGACTGTAAACTCGCCTGAAATTCCGAAACTTAGCTGTCCTCTGGGTCAGCTAGGGATTGGGATAAAGCTCGCACCCTGCGCATAGCGCGGGTGTCGGGTAGTTTACCAAACAGCTTAAGACCTGCCATACGCCACAGCCTCTCCCCGGAAGAGGGAAAGGCTGGAACTGGGTTGGGAAGTAAACTGCTTTTCTGGTACTCTGGAATACCTGTGCTCTGTGGGCAGTTGAGAGTGGGGTTGCGGCCAGGTGCCCCCATCAGTAGGCCAAGCCCATGCTGCGGGTGGTTTCGGGGCCAAGGTAGACTCGGATGCTCAGAAAATCGGTGGGACAAGCGGTTTCACAGCGTTTGCAGCCAACGCAGTCTTCGGTGCGGGGAGCGGCAGCGATCATGCCAGCCTTGTTGTTCCCCTTCCAGGGCACCATCTCCAACACGTCGGTGGGACAAGCCCGCACACACTGAGTGCAGCCGATGCAGGTGTCGTAGATCTTGACCGAGTGAGCCATTAGCGTTCTCCAGTCGAGCAGGTTGAAACGTTAAAAAGAGGTTTACCGAATCCGCAGGGCAGCAGCATCGCTGCGCAAGTGCCCTCAGTGTACAGTAGTCCTGGGAAGCCTCCAAAATCTCCGATCCAAATGTTCAAACAAATTTACATCCGGTGGGCCAATGGGAAGGTTGCTGG
Source organism: Synechococcus sp. R5-13 (assembly GCF_047462015.1). NCBI lineage: Bacteria > Bacillati > Cyanobacteriota > Cyanophyceae > Synechococcales > Synechococcaceae > Synechococcus > Synechococcus sp. R5-13. Next base: position 684 of record NZ_JANSIL010000136.1, read on the forward strand.
GGTTGGGCTAGGATCGGCCTGAAGATGACAGGACAAGGGATCCCGAACATGGGGCGCTCGGTGCAAGATTGGCGAAGGCAAACTCAGGGCAATCTGCGTCGTCTGGGGCCAATTTTGCTGGAGATCTTCGAGGAAAACGTCCCTCGCCTACGCCGCTGGGATCAGCAGCTCACCGACTGGGTGCGCAGCCACCGCTGGGGGGTGGATCCGTCTCTGCCCAAGGTGGCTATCTATGTCCTGGGCGCAGTGGTGATCCTGGCGATCCCACTTCTCACGTTTGTGGCTTTGGGGGCCTTTCTGACCTTTCTGGGTGTCCAAATTGTCCAAAAGTGGTCACAAGGGGATCCCGCTCGCCAAACTCAGCGCCGCTATCTGCGCAGTGCTGACGCGGATGATGATGACTTTGATCTGGATTGAGAAAGGGGCTGCGGGGAATGGGCGGGCTAACTGTCCGCCGACCGTTGGGGCTCCTGGGAGTCTTGCTGCATGCCCAAGCGTTGTTTGACCTGTCTGATCACCTTCTGGTGAGAGCGGTTTTCCAGCCTGTTTAGGCCGATGGCGCCGGCCAGGATCCCCAACTGTAAGGCCAAGCTGGGCAAGGTGGTGTTCAAGTCCCGTCCCGCCAGGGCTCGAAAGAAAAACACAAACGCCCCGATGGTAGCCGAGAACCCCACCGCCAAGTAGATGAAGCGCCGCAAGCTGCGGTAGGGAGCGGCCAGCTCCGTCAACAGCCTCACCTGCTCTGCTGAAGAGGGATCCCGGCGTTGCGACAGGGGCGATCTTGGCTTGGGATCGGAGTCTGCCATTGGCTACACCTCCTCAGGCAACAAGAGGGGCTCCCGACCGGAAACCCCCGCCAAAACGGCTTCGGCAGCGCGGCAGGCGGCCAGAATATCTCGCTCTTCCCCTCCCAAGTACACGCGGCCAAAGCTACCGAAAGGCATCACCTCCAGGATGTTGATCTGGGCAGATTTTTCTGCCTCGTTGGCAGCCAGGGGGGCATAGCCTGCCGGTTGCACCTCCAGGATATAGAGGGTTTGGCCGGCCAGGAGCATTTGGCCACGGCGGGAACGGTTAATCAACTGGGTTTGGTGGGGATCGATGTTGCGGATGATCTGGCTGGAGATGATGCGGGGCTTGAGGCGCTCCTGTTCACTCACCCCTAAGGCAGCCAGAATCGCCCGTCCGGCGGTGCGGGTATCCCCTTGGTTGCTGGAGTGTACTTCCAGAAGGCCGTAGAGGCGTTCCACCACCTGCAGCCCCGGCCTCACCGAGGTGGCCTTCAGGGCAATATCCATAACGCGGTTGATCTCGATGCCGGGGGAAATCTCGACCCACAAAGAAGTGTCCCCAGGCAGGGGCAAAAAGCCGTAGGCTACTGTGCCCAGATAAGCAGCATACTGGGGTTGCAGCCGATCCAAAAACACGTAACTGCGAAGGTCGATCCCCAAAAAAGTCCTCCCTTTGGCCTCAGTTGGATGTTGAGCTGATGGCGATCTACATTCTCATTCTCCAGCCTCATCCCAGCTCTTGGATCTTGGGCAGACCGGCCAACCTTGGCGCATCAGTTGGGTTGCTGCCCGGCTCTACAGATCGCCCTGAGCCACCACCTTCACCGTTGTCAGGGCTTCCACGTCGATGGGCCCGCGCACGTGCAGCCGCTGGGTAGAAATGCCCAAAGACAGGTCGCGAAACGCTCCCAACGTGGGGATCCCAGCTCCCCGGCCTGCCGAGAGGGGGGAAGTGTTGATGTGGATCAGGGCGGCATCTACTTCCTGGAGAAAGCGCTGGGCCGCCGATTGGCTATCGGTGAGGATCGTCTCCGATTGACGGCAACCATTTTTGTTAATCCAGGCGATCGCCTCCGTCAGGTCGGCAATGGGCTGCAGGCGCAGATGAGGTCGTTCCGTCGAGTCAAAGCCTTGCCCAAGCGGCTGGAGCTGCGGGAACTGTTCCAGAATGGAGGCGGCTGCCTGGATATCGATCCCGTGACCCAGCAAGTCCTCAATCAAGGCGGTCAGATGGTTGGTGGCCCAATCGGTGTGGATCAGCAGCCAGAGGGTGAGAGGCTGATAGATGGGGATCCCTTCTGAGCCATACTGGGCGAGGGGATCCAACAAAGCCGATTTGACCAAGGGCCAAGGGGCAGTGCGATCCAGATAGATGTGGCCGTAGCCCAAATGGGTAGCCAGAGTCGGCACTTTGCTGGCCTGCAACAGGAACTCCACCCAGCCGGGGCGACCGCAGGGAATCACCAGGTCGAGGTAGCGGGTTTGCTGTAGCAACGGCAACAGTGGGGAATCTGCTTGGGGATCCGCCGTTTGGTCTTGGGCGGGCAAGGTTTGAATGGCCCCTTCCGGGATCCCGTGCTCATAAGCCGTCTCTGCCAACAGGTTGACCATAGCCTGGTGAGTTTTCTGGATGGGACCGCTGCTGGCCAAAATCACGCCATTTCCTGTTTTTAGGCACATGCCAATGCCATTTAAGGCAAACTCGGGGTAGATTTCGTAGACCAGAGCAATCAACCCCAACGGGACGCGGTAGCGGCCAATAAACAGGCCATTCTCCTGGCGGTGCCCTTTCTCCAGCTTGCCAATGGGATCCGGCTGCTGGGCCAGGAGAGTCAGCAACTGGGCGGATCGCTGTAGACGCTCGGGGGTGAGCTTCAGGCCGTTGAGGATCCACTCCGGTACGGTTTGCTCGCGGCAACTTTCCAGGTCAAGGGTATTGGCTTCCAGGAGCAGATCGGAGCGCTCCAGCAAACACCGCGAGAGAGCCAGCAGGGCCTGGCGCTTGATTTGGCTGCTCAACCGCTGCAGTTGGGGTAGCAAACGGCGTACCTGTCGCAGAGTGGTACCTAAGTCAAAGTCTGAACCGAAATCTGTCACTTGAACTTCTCCCGCCTAGCCCATTAGAGACAGACCCGCTGCGTTCTCCAGACCACTGCTAACAAGAAATGGTTGGATCCACAAGTGCTGGGGCTGCCAATTCTGGAGACCAGTCGCTGGAGAAAATCTCACTCACCTCAGGGCCGCCGCAGCAGCAGGATCGCCGTCACCATCAGCAGCGTTAGCAACAAGCCGAGAATCATGAACCAACTGAGCAACTGGGTTTGGTTTGGGAAGAGCACTGCGCCGATGAACCCAACCGCCAAGACAATGCCCAAGCTGAGGGTGAGGCCCAAGAGCGCGGATCCCTGTAGGGTGTTTTCCCGCCGCAACACCCATTGGTAGCCGTTCCAGAACCACATTTTGCGATAGGGATAAGAAACGGCCAGTTGCTCGATGTACAGGCGGTCGGGGGTAATGGCAAAAATATGCTGGCAACGGCTACACCCGAAGGCTTCGGTTAGGGTGATCAGGCGTAACTGACCTTGGTGGCAGCACGGGCAGGGGTAAATTTTGGCGGGCTCAAGGGTCTGAGCGACACGCGAGGCTGATTTTTGACGGGGAGACTTGCGGGGAGAAGAGAACGCCACAGCTCTCAGCCGGTGAGAAGTTGGGATCCCTCACATCCTATCTTCAGGAAAGCGGAGTCAAGCCACCCAGAGATGGTGGACGTAGCGCCAGGTGAGGATTTGGTTGAGGGCGAGGAAGATCAAAGCTAGAAGCCCGTAGCCCAGCTTCAGGATAGTGCCAAGATAGCCAAGCACCCTTTGGGGGATGAAGCTGAAATCGGTGTGTTTGGCCCAATGTACCAACGCCAACACCTGCAGGATGTGAACCGGCAGACAATAGCGGCTCATGCTTCGCTGGCCCAAGGGGCTCGTACCCGTCAGGGCAATGTAAAACATGGCCCAAGCAGCCAGATGAAATCCCAGCCGCTCCCGCCAACACTGGCTTCTACCTGCCATAACTCCTGCCGCATCCATTAAACCTGTAACAAGCAGGGATCCCAGGGTGGCAGACACAAACAGTTGGCTAAGAGCGTCAGCCCACAGCCCAGGGTCTTTCATCGGTGCAGAAAGAGAGAGTAAGCTTTGCCAGCGTTCGGCGGAAAGGACATATGTGCGAGCTTGGAAAATAGCTTGATAATTGGCTTTCACGCCGGTAAAGTAGCTCTGCATTTCCATGTAGAGATCCCAGCGTCCGAAGCGGAGCTGACAGTAGAGAAAAAAGCCCAGGCCACCCAACAGAGCCAAGCTCGCTGCCATACTCGTCCAAAACCAACGGCGGGCTTGGGTTCTCTCCCCCGCTTTCAGGAGATTCAAAAAAGGGAGCAGCGCCACCGGCAAGCCGACAATCCGAGTAGCACTCATCACCAAGCCGTGGATCCCAGCCAGGAGCATCAGCAGGGGACGGCCCCCGTGAATTGACCAGTAGAGAAAACCCAGTAGGCTGGCCATAAACAAAGATTCGCTGTAGCCCACGACCAGGTAAAAGCTGGTGGGATAAAAGAAGATGAGCAAACTGGCCAAAATTTGCCAGAGGGGGGGAATTTGCCACCTGCGGTAAAGCAGGAAAAGGTAAACCCACATCAGCCAGCAAAAGAGCTGGGCGGTGAGGTAGAGCCCCAGTTCAGGGTCAACTCCCACAAGGTGACTGATTGCGGCCACTGCCAGGGGATAGCCGGGGAAAAAAGCTACGTTGCTCTGCTCATAGGCAATCTTGTCGAAACCCACAAACTGGTACCCCCGCCGCACAATGCTGAGATACCAATAGCTATCCCGCTGACTCAGAGCCGCGAAAGCAGAAGCATAGTCACCGCGTTTTGTCCAGAGGTATATCGTTAGCACTTGCAGGATAGTAAGCGCTAAGCCTAGCAAAGCAATCCGAACAGAGAAGCAACCTAAAAGTTTGCGGATCTGCTGCAACAGATGGCTGAGGCGAAGACTCATCGGCACATTGCTCTTTCTCTCGTCAAGACGGCTCCGTCAAGCCACCCAAAGATGTTGGACGTAGCGCCAGGTGAGGATTTGGTTGAGGGCAAAAAAGATGAAAGCCAAAAGACAATACCCCAGCTTCAGGGCACTGCCAAGATATCGCCAAGCCCGTTGGGGGATGAAGCTGAAATCGGTGTGTTTGGCCCAATGTAGCCAGGCCAGCACCTGCACGATGTAAACCGGCAGGCAATAGCGAACCATACTTCGCTGGCCCACCACACTCATTCCTGCTAAGGCAATGTAAAACATCACCCAAGCAGCCAAATGAAACCCCAGCCGCTCCTGCCAGCGCCGACTTTTGCCGGCTGTGGAGCTGATCCCATCTATCAAACCGGTCACCAGTAGGGATCCCAAGGTGAGAGGAACAAACACTTGACTGAGGGAAATTGCCCATATCCCAGCTTCCAAAGCTTCAGAAAAGGAAAACAGGGATCGCCAATGACCAATAGAAAAGAGAGGAGTATAGGTGTGCGCTTGAACAATGGCCAGGTAATTGACAGAGCTGGGGCCAAAGTAGGACTGCATTTCCATGTAGAGATCCCAGCGTCCAAAGCGAAGCTGACAGTAGAGAAAAAAGCCCAGCCCCCCCAGCAAAGCCAGGCTCACTGTCGCCACTGTCCAAAGCCAACGTCGGGATCCTGACCAGAGATTGAGAAGTGGAATCAAGGCTACCGGCAAACCCACAATGCGGGTGGCGCTCATTGCCAAGCCGTGGATCCCGGCCAGGAGCATCAGCAGGGGACGATCCCAATGAATTGACCAGTAGAGAAAACCCAACAAGCTAGCTGTAAACAAAGACTCGCTGTAGCCCACACACAGATAAAAGCTGGTGGGATAAACCAGGATGAGCAAACTTGCCAAAGCCTGCCAGAGCGGGGGAATTTGCCACTTGCAGTAGAACAGGAAAAGGTAAACCCACATCAGCCAGCAAAAGAGCTGGGCGGTGAGGTAAAGCCCTAGTTCAGGGTCAACGCTCAAAAGGCGACTGATTCCAGCCACCGCCAGGGGGTAGCCGGGGAAAAAAGCCACGTTGCTCTGCTCATAGGCAATCTTGTCAAAGCCCACAAACTGATACCCCTGCCGCACGATGCCGAGATACCAATGGCTATCCCACTGAATTAGGCCCTTGAAGATGGAAGCATAATTGCTCTCCTCACTCCAGAGGGAGATCATGAAGATCTGCAGCACCGTCAAGGCCAAGCTGGGCAACAAGACTCGCCCTAAAAAAGGGCCAAGATGCTGCCGACCTCGCTGCAACAGATGACTGAGAGGCAAGCTCATCGCTGAACTGTTAAGGGTGAAGATGTCACTTTGATTTCTTCTTGGTAATCGTCATCGGAGTTCACCTGCCAGAGATTGTGACTACCGGGTTGGAGAATGTTTTCAGCCGCCAGTAGGCCCATCAGTAAACTGTGATCTTGGTTGTTGTATTTAAATGAGCCGTAGCGGCCCACCACTTGCAGATTTTCAAACTGGCTGAGATACTCCTGCAAAATAGCCAAATCTTCTTTATAGCTACCGGCATAGATAGGGTAGGTGCGAGGTAGGCGTACCACAAAACCGCTACAGATCTTCTGCTCTTGCAGCAAGCCAATGTGACGCAGCTCTTTCTCAGCCAAAGCCAGCAATTCCTTTTCGTCGGCTTGCCACAGCGGATCCCCAAAGTTGCACCAATACTCACAGCACAAAGGGGTTTGTTCCCAGTTGGGCAGCATAGCCGGAGACCAATTGGCGAAGTTGGTCACCCGCCCCAAAGCCACCGTCGAGTCGTTGATGTACAGCCAGTTATCGGGGAAAAGCTGGGATCCCTGCACAATTAGGTAAACCAAAACCGTGTTGCGAAACCTAAGATTCCGGGCTGCCTGCAACACCTTTGGGGGTGGTAATTCCTGCAGACTTTGCACCAACACCGTTAGAGGAATCGAAGAAATGACGTGAGAGGCAGGAACCCAAGTCTCTTGCTGAGTCTGAAGGTTGCGCAATTGCAGTTCGGCAATTTGGGATCCCTCGTGCCTAAGGGCGACTACCTCTGTATTGAGCAAGACTTTCTGTCCTTCGGCAAGCAAATACTCCTGCATTTTTTCATAGAGCTGCCCGGATCCCAGGCGAGGAAACTGAAACTGATCGATCAGGGATTTCACCGAACCTCGATTCCACCCCAATGCCTTTTGGATGGCTTGCCCAAGGCTGAGACCTTTGATGCGCTGAGCGGCCCAATCGGCACTGATCTCGGTACAAGGGATCCCCCAAAGCTTTTCCGTATATCCTTCAAAGAACATTTGAAAAAGCCGAGTACCGAACTTGCCCTTAACCCAGTCGGCAAAGTTCTGGGGAGCCGGCTGTGGGATTAATTGTGCCCAAAGGTAGGAAAGGACAATGCGAAGACTTTCCCACCAGCCCACTTTCCGTAGAACTTCCCAAGCTTGAATGGGGTACTGAAAATACTTCTTGCGGTAGTAGATGCGGGTAAGCCGCCGAACCGTTACCTGTTCGGATCCCAAAACGTGGTTCCACAGCTCCAGCACGGGCGGAATCTTGGTAAAAAAGCGGTGCGGGCCGTAGTCCAGAATAAACCCTTGGTAGTGGATGCTTTTGGCCAGGCCCCCAACTCTCTCTTCCCGTTCCACCACCACCGCGGGAAAACCGAGCTGGGTTAAGCGGTAGGCAGCCGCCATGCCCGCTGGCCCTGCCCCCAGGATGTAGATGGGATCGCGCACTCTATTCCCTCTCGCAACTACCCCGTGGAGACATTCTAAAGCAGGTCGGGAAAGTCCCCTGCCACCGGACAATTCCCTACAAAGCCCTGGGAAAATGGGCACAGAGGTTAGACTGGTGAGGCTGCGGCTGGAGGCTGGCCTGTGCTGTTGACCAAGGGCTTTGAGGTGGAAATGTACACCGGCACCGCCGCCGGGGAAGTGGTGGGCTTGTCGGATCGCATTTGCCAGGCTTTGCCAGGGTTTGTACGGGAGCCGGATCGGCGCAACGTGGAGTATATCACCCCTCCCCTTCGCCGCTACGAAGACCTGCTCTGTGCTTTGTTGCGGCCTCGCCTACAGTTGCGGCAATTTTTGCGCCGTCTTGGCCCTTACACCCTTCTGCCGGGGAGTACGCTGGCTTTGGGCGGCAGCGATCACTTCGAGCGGTCGGATCCCGGCAACCCCTACCACGACTACATCGAGCGCACCTATGGCACGCGGGTGGTAACTGCTAGCATTCACATCAATGTTGGCCTGCCAGGTACGGAGGCCATCTTCCGGGCCTGTCGCCTGCTGCGAGCGGAAGCATCTCTCTACCTAGCTCTGAGCGCTTCCTCTCCTTTTCTGGACGGACGGGTGACGGGATCCCACTCCAGCCGTTGGCAGGTGTTCCCCAAAACGCCGGCTCAGGTGCCCTTCTTCCGGGATCACGCCCACTACATTGCCTGGATCCAGGAGCAGCTAGCCTTGGGCACAATGCAGAATGTGCGCCACCTGTGGGCCTCGGTGCGACCCAACGGCCCGGAGCGGCCCTACCACCTCAACCGCGTGGAGCTGCGCATTTGCGATCTGGTGGGGGATCCGGTAATGGTTCTGGCGATTACCGCCTTGGTGGAAGCCCGTCTCTGGCAGTTGCTGGCCCAGCCGGAAGCGCTGGATCCCTTGCGGGGGCCCTTTACCCCGACAGAGCTGGAGAGCCTTTGCGAGGCCAACGAGCAGGCTGCTGCCCGAGAATCGCTGCAATCTCGTTTGGTCGATTGGCGGACAGGCCGGGAACGGGCGGCCCAAGAGTGGATCGAAGAGCTGCTGACCGAAGCTTGGCGTATTGGCCAACCTCAAGGCTTGGGCTGTTTTCTAGCTCCCTTGCAAACCCTGCTCCACCAGGGCAATGAGGCCCAACGCTGGCTGAAGCAAGTCAACCAGGGATCCACACCTGCCCAGGTGTACCAACAGGCCATCCAGGAGCTGGCCGAACAAGACCGAGAGAGCATGACTCTAGTCAATAATAAGCTCAACTATACTGAAAATAATGTATAATATGTTCAGTACGGAT
>NZ_JANSIL010000137.1:0-12233 GCF_047462015.1 Synechococcus sp. R5-13
GGCAGGAATGCCCGACCGCGAGGTAAGGACTCCGTCCTGCTGACGGGAAGGGTGGCCCGCGCTCTGTCCATAGGATGAGCGCCGGGAGGATGTCACTCTTGCCGACTTTGGTGTTCGCGCCAGAACTGCTCCGCAAAAGCCACCGTCGGGTGGAGAGGGGCACGGGGTTTGCTGCGCAGGGGCATGTTGGCTTCTTCAGGGGTGCGGTTGCCCTTGCGTTGATTGCAGCGTTCGCAAGCCGTCACCACATTGTCCCAACTGTGGGATCCCCCTTTGGAGAGGGGCACGACATGATCCAAGGTCAAATTGTGGGTGGTGCCACAATACTGGCAGGTGTGGTGATCCCGCCGCAAAACCTCCCGCCGATTCACAGGGGGCACGCGCCAAGCGCGCTCTTTGCCCTTGATGGTCAGGCGAATATGTTCGGGCACTTCAATGACCTGGTTGGGGGAGCGCACCTTCCACACCGGCACATTCATCATCGAGAGCGGTTCGGCTTTGCCTGTTAGCAGCAGCACGATTGCCCGCTTGATATTGACCCGGCTAATGGGCAAATAGTTTTGGGAAAAGACAACGATCGACTGTTCCAGAAGGTGGGTAGCGGCAGTCATGGCTCAGCTCTTCCATTTGCCGCCATTCTCCTGAGGAATCTGCCGAATGGCAAGCTTTTCCCCACCGCCATCGACACCGGCAGAGCTCAGACATTCAAGAGTTTCTTACGATCGCCAGCCAGACAGATGGGCTAGTATCCGGGTGATGGTTGGATCCCGTACCGCCCATGACCTACCCGCTGCACGTCGCCCTGGTTTGGCACCAACACCAACCCCTCTACAAAAGTCCGGTGGCGGGTAAATATCGCATGCCTTGGGTGCGCCTACACGGGATCAAAGATTACCTGGACTTGGTGTTGCTGTTGGAGCGCTATCCCCGCCTGCACCAAACGGTCAACTTGGTGCCCTCCCTGATTGTGCAAATCGAAGAGTACGTAGCCGGCTCGGCTTTTGATCCTTACCTGGAACTGACCCTATCCCCTGTCGAAAAGCTCGGCCCCGATCAACTGCGCTTTGTGGTCGAGCGCTTCTTCGACAGCCACTACCCCACCATGATCGAGCCCTACCCCCGCTATCGGCAGCTCTACAACCAACGGGAATCTCAGGGGGTGAACTGGTGTCTGCAGTACTGGACTCCGCAGGACTTCGGGGATTTGCTGGCCTGGCACAACCTGTCTTGGTTTGATCCTCTCTTTCAGGAGGATCCTGAGATTGAGGGCTGGATCAAAATGGGATCCGGTTTTACCCTGGCGGATCGGCAGCGGATCTACGCCAAGCAACAACAGATCCTCGGCGCCATCTTGCCCCAACACGCCAAACTGCAGAGCAACGGCCAACTGGAGCTGACCACCAGCCCCTATACCCACCCCATCTTGCCCCTGTTGGTGAGCGAGCGCTCGGCACGGGTGGCCCGCCCAGGGTTGCCCTTACCTCGCTACCCCTTTCACTGGGAGCAGGATGTCCACACCCAACTGGAGCGGGCTAAGCAGATCTATCGGGAGCGCTTTGGCCGCGAGCCGCGGGGCCTGTGGCCTTCGGAGCAATCGGTGAGCCCTGCCATTGTGCCGATTGTGCAAAAACAGGGCTTTGAGTGGATCATCTCCGACGAAGGGGTTTTGGGGTGGAGCCTGGGTCAACCGTTTCACCGCGATGGGCAGGGCCACATTCTGGAGCCGGAGAAGCTCTACCGCCCCTACCGCCTGGAAACCGAGCGGGGGGATCTGGCCATCGTCTTTCGGGATCACCGCCTTTCGGATTTGATCGGCTTCAGCTACAGCGCCATGCCCGCCGATGCTGCCGCCAAAGATCTCATCGGCCATCTGGAGAGCATCCGCAACCGCCTGCCCCAGGAGCAGCCCTGGCTGGTGACCATCGCTCTGGATGGGGAAAACTGCTGGGAGTACTACCCCCAAGATGGCCGGCCCTTCTTGGAAAACCTCTATACCCGCCTCAGCCAGCACCCGGCGCTGCGCTTGGTGACGGTCTCCGAGTTTCTGGATCAGTTTCCGCCCACCGAGTTTTTGCCGGCAGAGCAACTTCATAGCGGCTCCTGGATCGAGGCAGATTTCACCACCTGGATTGGGGATCCCGTCAAAAACCGCGCTTGGGAGCTTCTGGCCCAAGCCCGTCAGGTGATTCAGGATCATCCCCGCGCCAATCCCCAAGCCTGGGAGGCCCTCTGGGCCGCCGAGGGATCCGATTGGTTCTGGTGGTTTGGGGCAGGCCACTCCTCCGCCCATGATGCCGTTTTCGACCAGTTGTTTCGGGAGCACCTGCAGGCGCTCTACACTGCTTTGGGAGAGGCGGTGCCGACCGTGCTGCAATTTCCCCTGGAGGATCATGACGGCCTAGGGGATCGCCTGCCGCAGGGGTTTATCCACCCGGCCATCAACGGTCGTCCGGCAGAACGGGAGTGGAGCCAAGCGGGGCGGGTGGAGATTGGAGCGGCCCGAGGCACCATGCACCGCAACAGCGCCGTTCGCCGCCTCTGGTACGGGTTTGATCACTTCAACCTCTATCTGCGGCTGGATTTTAACTCGGTGGTGCAGCGGCCCAGGCAATTGCTGGTGCTGTGGTTCTATCCCAACCGCGTCACCGTCAACAGCCCCATTCCCCTGCAGGGATTGCCGGCAGAAGCCCCTCTCAACTACCACTACCGCCACCTGTTGCGGTTGTCACTGCCGCCTCCCGGCACCGGCCAGCATCCGGCAGAGGTGCAAGCCCAGCTCTTGCAGGCAGGGGAGTACCACACCTGGCACGCCATCGGCCATCAAGTGAAGGCGGTGGTGGATGCCTGTTTGGAGGTGGCCATCCCCTGGAGCAATTTGGGCGCCCAGCCGGGTCAGGAGCTGCAATTTGTCATCCTGGCCGCGGATGGCGAGACCTTTCAGGAAGGGATCCCGCCCAAGGCCACCATTGCCCTGCGCAGACCCTGAGAGTGATGACCAGCAGAGCTTCGAGTTATGTCGCGCGATCTCTATCCCCCCATCGAGCCCTACGATCAAGGCTTTCTGGCGGTTTCCTCCCTCCACACCTTGTACTACGAGCAGTGCGGCAACCCGGCAGGCAAGCCGGTGGTGTTTTTGCACGGGGGGCCTGGAGGCGGGATCGATCCCATCTACCGGCAGTATTTCGATCCCAGCCGCTGGCGGGTGGTGCTGTTCGATCAGCGGGGCTGCGGGAAAAGTCGCCCCTATGCCGAGCTGCGGGAGAACACCACCTGGGATCTGGTGGCGGATATCGAGAAGTTGCGCCAGCATCTGGGCATTGATCGCTGGTTTGTGTTCGGGGGCAGCTGGGGCAGTGCCCTTGCCCTGGCCTATGGGCAAACCCACCCCCAATCCTGCCTAGGGTTTATCTTGCGGGGCATTTTTCTCTTGCGCCCTTTTGAGCTCCGCTGGTTTTACCAGTCGGGGGCCGGCTACTTTTTCCCCGACGCTTGGGAACATTACCTGGAGCCGATCCCTCCCGAAGAGCGGGATGACCTGCTGGCAGCCTACCACCGCCGCCTAAACGACCCAGATCCCCAGGTACGGCTGAGGGCAGCTCGCGCCTGGTCCGTCTGGGAGGCCAGCACCAGCAAGTTGATCCCCAGCCCAGAGCTCATCGAGCGCTTTGGTCGGGGAGAGTTTGCCGAGGCCTTTGCCCGCATTGAGTGCCATTACTTTGTCCACAGCGGTTTTTTGGATCCGGAGGATCAGCTCCTCAGGGGGGTGGGACGGCTGCGGCATCTGCCGGCGGTGATCGTCCAGGGGCGCTACGACGTGGTGTGCCCGCCCATCTCTGCTTGGGAGCTGCATCAGGCTTGGCCAGAAGCAGAGTTTCGGATGATCCCCGATGCTGGCCATTCCATCACCGAGCCCGGAATCCGCACCGCCCTCCTGGAAGCCACCGATCGCTTTGCCGGTTTGTGAGCCCCGCCGAGCCAACCCAGTGCTGCCAGGGATCCCAAGACCTTGAAGAATTGCTACAGGAAGGCCGGCAAAACCTTGGGATCCAGCCCAGAAGCACGGCCAAGCCTATCGACAGTTGGCGATTTTGGGTTTATCACTGAGGGAGGGGCGGTGCAAGCTGCCCACACCTGGCTGGTGCATCCACCCAAGTGCTTCGCGGATTCAAGCTCATTTCTACTTCACCGTTTCCAGGGTCGAACCATGCAGAAACCAACCCATCTGTTCAAGCTTGCCCTAGCCCTGCCCATCTCCTTCTTGCTGGCAGATGCAGTTGTGGCCTACCCCTGCGACTCGGTTGGGGGTGAAGCTTACAACCACCACGGCTCCACGGTTCAGGTCAGCAGCGACGCCAACAGCTTCGGGGTTCAGTGGTCGCCTGCCTCCTATGCTGTCGGCAACGGCTTCATTGGAGTTGCCATTGAAACGGTGAACGGCGAGCAAGCCCAGAGCGCCATCAGCCGTCGTCTGTTCGGCCCCGCACCGCAAGTTCGAGGGGTGCAGGTGGTCGGCCTGCTCCAAGACGGCCCTGCTCAACGAGCCGGTCTGGCCCAGGGCGATATTTTGATTGGAGTGGATGGGCAGCGGGTCACCTCCGTGCAACATGTGCAGCAGATCATCCAAAATACCCCGGTAGGCCAATCGGTGCCGATTACCTTCCGCCGTGGTGAGCAGGTGCTGTCAACGGTGGTTGTGGTGGGGGATGGCCGGGTGTTGCGCCCCTTGATGCTGCAGCAGCAGTGAGCCTTGTCGGGATCCCTACCCGGAGCTCTCTGTGAATGCCAATTGGAGTTCGGGATGGGCTGTCTGGGCAGTTTGCGGCCTCAACGGCTTGCTGTTTTTGGCCCTGGTTGCTCTCATTCCTGTCATTTTGAAGCTGCGCTCGGCTCTTGGGGTCACAGAGCAGGCCATGGCCGATTGGCGAGAAGCAGCTCAACAGGCCTTGGCTCCCACTCCCGCTGAGTTGCTGCGTCTGCGGGATCGTCTGCGCGAGAATCGCCATACCCTTGCCCGCTGGCAACGTCGTTTGCAGTTCTGGCAAGGGATCCGCAGGGTGGCCGTTTGGCTGGGGCGTAGGCTTTGAGGGATATGGATAGCAACTATCCTGTCTCCAATCCCATCCGGTTGCAGGTCATGGCCAACGCTCTGGCGGGGATTGCCGAAGAGATGGGAGCCCGCCTCATCCGCGGTTCTTATTCGGCCAACATCAAGGAGCGGCGGGATTGCTCCACAGCTCTGTTTGACGCGCAAGGGGCTTGCATTGCCCAGGCAGCTCACATCCCGGTGCATTTGGGAGCCCTCTCGGAGGCGGTGCGAGCGGTGGTGGCAGCCAACCCGCGACCCGGAGATGTGTTTCTCCTCAACGATCCCTACCAGGGGGGATCCCATCTGCCAGACGTTACGGTGGTCGCGGCCATTCCCGGCTGGAGGGATCCCGACCGGATTTGCGCCTATGCTGTGAACCGTGCTCATCACGCTGATATTGGAGGGATGCGCCCTGGCTCCATGCCCGCCGACTCCACAGAACTTTGGCAAGAGGGGCTGGTGATCCCGCCGGTACGGCTGGCTGGGCTCTCTCTAGAAGGAGAGTTGTACTGGCAGGAGGATCTGCTGCGCCTAATCCTGGCCAATGTGCGCAATGCCGAGCAGCGGCGGGGGGATCTGCAGGCCCAGGTGGGGGCCAGCGCAGTGGGGATGAGCCGGTTTCGGGAGTTGCTGGCCCGCTTTGGAGAAGAGGAAGCTTGGCAGTTGATCGCGGGGGTGATCGAATACAGCCGCCGGCGGATGCGGGCGCAAATTCAGGCTCTGCCCGATGGGATCTACACGGCTGAGGATTGGTTGGAGGGCTACGGGGATCCGCCCGCGCCCCTTGAGATTCGGGTGCAGGTGGAGGTCAGGGGCGAGAAGCTGCGGGTGGACTTCACCGGTACCGCTCCGGCCATGGCGGGAAACCTGAATGCGCCGCTGGCCGTCACCCGCTCGGCAGTGTTGTTTGCCCTGCGTTGTCTGTTGGATCCCACGGCCCCCAGCAATGTCGGCTTGGAGGATCCCATCGAGATCGTGGCGCCGCCCGGCTGCTTGGTGAATGCCCAGTTTCCGGCAGCAGTGGTGGCGGGCAATGTGGAAACCTCGCAGCGAATTGCCGATGTGGTGTTCAAAGCTCTGGCTCCCGTGGCCGGATTGCGGAGCATCGCTCAGGGGCAGGGCACCATGAACAACTGTGTGCTGGGCAACCGCCACTTCACCTACTACGAAACCCTGGGAGGTGGTCAGGGGGCCAGCCGACAGCGACCGGGCCTGGATGGCGTCCACGTGGGCATGAGCAATACCCTCAACACCCCCATCGAAGCCCTGGAGTTGGAGTATCCCCTGCGGGTGCTGCGCTACGAGCTCCGCCAGGATTCCGGCGGCCATGGTCAACAGCGGGGCGGGTGGGGACTGATCCGATCCATCCAGACTTTACAAGATTGCACCCTCTCCCTGCTCACAGACCGGCGCCATTATGCCCCCCAAGGAGAACAGGGGGGTGGGCCAGGCCAGGTGGGGATCAACCTCATCAATGGGGATCCCTTGCCTGGCAAAATCAGCCGCTCCCTAAAAGCCGGCGACGTGATCACCCTCTACACGCCGGGCGGCGGGGCTTGGGGCTCAAACGAGGATGAGCAGGCTCCCGAACCCAGGTAGCGCAGGTGGTCAAGAAACAACTGCTCGCAGCGGCGAATCACCTCATCGCGGCTGGCGAAGTGCTCCAGCCTTTGCACTTCTTGACCTTTCTCAAACAAAATTAGGGTTGGCAAAGAGCGCACCCGATAGCGGCGCGGCAGCCAAAAATTGTCGTCTACATTCACCCGCAGTACTTTGACCGCACCTCCCCACTCGGCTACGAGACGGTCGGTAATCGGCTGAATGAAGCGACACAGGCCACACCAAGGGGCGCCGAAATCCACCAAAACCAACCCATCACTTGTCAAAAGTTCTTGATTAAAAGCATCTAAAGCAACTTGCAAGGCCATCACTCCCAAACTAAAGAAGTTCTTTGGGATCATGCTACCAGGCAACTTGGCTGGCTGCAGAAACCATTTGTGGATGGAAGGCGTAAAGAATCACTACAAAGCTGAACACCCCCAGATAGGCCCAGCGAAAAAACTCTTGGGGGCGCAGTTGCTGTCGCTTCTGCAGAATGGCCAAGCCGGGGATCACGGAGGTGCGCGCCTTGAGATCGCGGAAGGCCTGCCCGTATTTCCGCTCCAGGCGGTGATCCCCGTGCCAAACCGCAAACAGGTGGTAGGCAATGAGCCCAAGCGAGGTCACCGCCATAAAGCTGGAGCCAATCCACAGGGAATGGGCCACACACCAGATCACCTGGCCCACCATTTGGGGATGACGGGTGATGCGGATGATCCCGGTTTCAAACAGGTGGATCTCCGGCTTGCGAATGGCGGCGATCTCCAGCAAGTTGAAGGTGGCCGGATACAAAAAGAAAAAAGAGAGGGCAGACAAAAGAGCAACGGTGGTGCGAATGCCTGGGACGGCTTGGAGATCCCAGAGAATCACCCCGTCGTAGCGGTGGTTGAAAAAATAGATGAGCAACAGCGGTGCCAAACTGAGGCTCACCAGAGCAAAGAAGATGCGGTACAGACGGGATCCCAGCCAGCTTTCCCCCCAGGGTCGCAAGTAGGCCAGTCCGCTGTGAGCACAGGCAAACCCCAAGATCAGGGCTAACATTGTCCAATGGGATCCGTACTGGCCTAGCCTCTGCAGAAAGTCGCTGAAGGGGGTGAACAGCATCTTTTGGGTGACTCCTCTTCCGGTGTTGCTGTGGCTTATGCTTAAAAGTAAGTTACATTAGGTTCCCCATGCTCAAAACTTTTTTTCTGCGTCTTGTCAGCCTGCTCCTGTCTGTAGCCCTTTTGCTGGGATCAGGGAGCTCAGTTGCTCAGGCTGCCCGTCTCACCGGCAAGTATTACGAAGACAGCATGACCCTGATCCAAACCCTACGCACCGTCCTTTCAGAAGGGGATCCCCTGATGAACCCGGAAGAGGCGCGAGCGGAAGCCATGCAAGCCATCCAGGAGTTTTCTGGGCGCTACCACGGCCATCGCTACGACAAGCTGCAGTCTTTTACCACTTTGCGCACGGTGTTTAATACGCTGGCCTCCCAGTACCGCACTTCCAACCGGCCTCTCAACCCCGAAAAGGCGGAGCGGGTGCTAATGCAACTGGATCGGGCGGAATTGGCCTTGCGCCGAGAAGGTTGAGCTTTTTTTAGATTGGATCTCCCCGATCCAAATCACAGGCAAATTTCCCCGCTGCGGCCAGACTGTTCCCAGTCCGCAGAAGCCAGGGTCTTCTCAGGTCTCTTTTTGAATCTGAGAGGAAGGGCGCAGTGCTTTTCTGGAAGTGGAGGAGATTTTTATCTCGATTGAGGATTGGGGAGGTCGTGATGGTCAAAAATCGTTGGGTTTTGCTCTCGCTGCTGCTGATGGTTGGAGCTGTTGCTTCTCACCCAGCTTGGCTCCTGTCTCTCCCAGCCCAAGGACAGGTCGTTGGGGCTGTCGAGGAGGGATCCCCGGGCCCCTTTTTTGCAACGGATGGCCTGGCCCTGCGGGGCTATGACCCGGTGGCCTATTTCATCGACGGCAAGCCGGTCAAGGGATCCCCAGAGTATGAATGGGAGTGGGGAGGGGTGACCTGGAGGTTTGCCAGCGCCGAGAATCGGGAGCGGTTTCGCAACGACCCAGAGCGCTTTGCCCCCCAGTACGGCGGGTTTTGTGCCTGGGCCGTGGCCCACAACTACCTTTACCCGGTGGATCCCTTTGCCTGGAAAATTGTTGATGACAAGCTATACCTGAACGCCAACCGGCGGGTACAGCGCAACTGGGAGCGCGACATCCCCGGGTTGATCGAGAAGGCAGATGCCAACTGGCCGGGTCTGCGAAGCCGCTAAACCCAAGCCCCCCTGCTCTGAGATTCACTGTGCAAGGCGCAGGGTTACCTTGATGCCAACCCGGTAGAGTCCACTTTCACAGAGTTCCAGCTGGCCTCCCATTTCTCTCAGGAGCCGCTCGCTTACCCGCCAGACGGCACAGCCCTCTGTTTGAATGGGCACATGGCATCGCCCCTCAAGGTTCCACCCCAGGCACAGTCGCCCCTCTTCTTCTGCGGTGGGATAGGGGTGCAAAGCCATCGAACCGTAGCGTAGGGTGCGGATGCCCCAGCGACACACTCCCAGCAGCGCCTGCACCAAGCCGTGGGGATCCGCCCAAACGGTGAGGCTATCGGGGAGAAGGGGCACCTCAGAGGCTGGGGCTGGTTGTAGAACCGGCCATTCGTAGCGAATGCCCTGATCCTGGGCCTGTAGGCGAGTTAGGCTGTACACATCCTGCAGGAGGGGGCGTAGTCGGGTCGGTTCCGGTCGCAGAGGTTGGATGGGCAGGTCATGGCGAGCCAGGCGGGTGTATTCCTCAAGCAGCTTGATCAGGCGCTCTACCGCCTCTTTGGCACTTTGAAGGTATTCCCGCTCCTCTTCGGGAGAGTCACATAGATCCGACAACACCAACTGCAGGGATCCCATCTGGCTGCTGAGGGGATTGCGCAGCTCATGGCCGATGCTGACGAGCAACTCTTGTTGAAAGGCCCGCATCACCTCAGAGCGTTCAAAAGCAAATTGCCAATCCACAGCCCCTTGCCCGTCGGCAGGGGCGGCCTGCTGTAAGGGTGGGTCGGGTTTGGCTGTAGGCGAAGGCTCCCTCAAGAAGTGCTCCTGGCGAAGGACAGGGGATCCCATCCGTGCTCAGATCTCTGGGCTCGGAGCTTTAAGTTTTGGACAGTTCCGGCTCCAGCGATACCCCATCTTATGGGATCCTACCCTTTTCTATCCGACGAAGTGGGCGCTGACCACCCGTTCAATCCCGGCCAGATCTCGGTGAACTTGGATCTGCCGATAACAGCCCCTATCTCGCAACTGCTCCGCCACCCAAGGGGCTTGGCCTCGCATCACTTCCACCGCCCAAAAGGAGTTCGGGGCCAAGTAATCCGGTGCTGCTTGAATCAACAGCCGCAAGTGGGCTAGGCCATCTTCTCCGCCATCCAGAGCCTGTCGTGGCTCGTGCAGTCGCACCTCTGGCATGAGAGAGGCCAGCTCGGCAGAGGGAATGTAGGGAGGGTTGGAAACCAGGCCGCGCAGCTGCCCCCGCCAGGGATCCAAGGGCACAAACCAGGATCCCAGCAGCAACTTCACCCGCTCCTGCAGATGGTGGGCTGCCACATTGTCTGCTGCAATAGCCAAGGCCTCTGGGCTGGAATCCACGGCCAGAAGCCGCAACTGGGGGTGCTGATGGGCCAACGCAATGGCAATCGCCCCGCTGCCTGTACCCAGGTCGGCAAAACAGGATCCCGGCGGCAGAGGATTGGCCTGTAGCCAAAGGGAAGCCTGCTCCACCAGCAGCTCGGTCTCCGGGCGTGGGATCAGCACCGCCGGCGTCACCCGCAAGCTCAAGCCCGCCCACTCAACTTTGCCCAACAGGTACTGTAGGGGGATGCGCTCTTCCACCCTTTGCCGCCAAAGGGCCTGCACCTCCTCCAGGGGATCCCCCTCCCCAGCCGGAGCGCGACCCATCAACCGCTCCAATGGCCCCCACCCCAGCCGTTCTTTGAGCAAAATCTCCACTTCCTCGGCAGGGATCCCAGCCGCTTTTGCCGCCCTCAGGGCTTGGGCACGCCACTCTGTTAACCGCTTCACCAGAGCAGACGGGGATCCCATCAGGGGCTTAGGTTAACGCTGAGGCTGGGGACTTGCAGAAGGATTGGCAGGCCGGGCCAGGGATTGGATATACTCCAGCGCCGAGCGAGAGGGGATAAAGGCAATTTTCTGCACATCGGCCTGCGCGTCGGGGGCCAGCATACGCTCTACCACAATGGCCAGCGAGGTCACTTCAATCTGGGTTTTCCCAACCACATCCGGGTTCTGCGCCGCCGCCCGATCCAAAGCCCTCCGCAAATCGTTGCGGTCGAAGAAGAAGGGCACCACCTCATGGCCATCCTGCTCGATGGTCAGCAGCCCCTCTCCGGAGCGGCCATAGAACAGAGGCACGCCGATTGCCTCCGGGGGCACATCTTGACCGGTTTCCTTCAGCACCTGCTTGGCTGCTTCCACATCAGAAGCCCGAGGCACCACCTCAAAATACAGGTCACTATTCTTGGCGCGCTCCTCTTCCGATTTTTCGTAGGCATACCCCAGCGAGAGAGGCACCACCCGGGCTTGACTGGCTATCTCGGGGTTGCTGGCTTTCACCTGCTCCAACATTTGTTGGGCCTGGGCCTGATCCAGCCAGAAGGAAACCACTTGGATGGTGCGGCCATCTCGCTCCACATTGGCGACAACGGGGGTGCCGTTCTGAGACACAATGGCAAAAACAGGCACCAGATTTAGCCGCTCCGCCACCTCTTGCCGGCTCATGGGGCCTGCGGCTGCCTGAGCCAGTAGGGCATTCTCCTGAGCCCAAACAGGAGTCACAGCCAAACCCCCCCAAGCTGTTCCGATCAGGATCCCGGCTACGCCGCCCACCTGAGCTGCACAGCGGCAGAGGGAGCGCACAGGCGATACTACATTACAACGCGTCATTCTCATCTCAACTCCCGGCATCGCGCCTTGTTCTGGTTGCTATGGGGTCAGCTTCCTAAGTACTAACCAACAGCCTGGGGCAAATCAAAAGCTGCCTAGATTAAATTAAACCCGCTCAACAGGGCTTAGGCTAGCGATGCGGCACACTCTCAGCCTTAGGATCCCGGTTGGCCATCGCTGACAACACCCCGGCACACCTATCTTGAAGAGCGCTCTTGGGCCACCCTAGAAGCCAAGGTTAGAACATCTGCTCGACCTCTGTCGAGGGGCAAAGCCCCTGTTTTGGGTGGGGATCCCGCATCACCCAATACTATATACGGAGTCGCATACAACTGATCCACGCTAGATGCAGATCCCTCCGAGGGTTGTGTACCCAGCTCTCCCATAAAACGCTGCCTATTCCAGCCTTGTTCGGCGGTGTCCTGATGTAGCCGCGCAAACGTGGCAGCTGCTGTTAACTTTTGTTAAGATAGGGGTGCGAACTCACAGCTGTAGGGAGCATGACTCTAGTCAATAATAAGCTCAACTATACTGAAAACAATGTATAATATGTTCAGTACGGATTACTACCAGTTGATCTTTCTGTTTACTTTCGAGTCTGCCAACATG
>NZ_JANSIL010000138.1:0-25379 GCF_047462015.1 Synechococcus sp. R5-13
TCAACATCACACGGTTGTACGATCCGAACCATGAGGGCGGTGTCGAGTTTCCGTCCCCTTGCGGGGAAAAGGTAGGGATCAACGGAAAGAGTGGTTCATTTCCCGGGCGTCCCATCCACAAGTTTCCGTCCCCTTGCGGGGAAAAGGTAGGGATCAACTTGCAATTTAGCAATCCGGTGCTATTTCCAGATAGCGTTTCCGTCCCCTTGCGGGGAAAAGGTAGGGATCAACTCTCGGGCATTGGCTTTTGTGCAGACAGCACTTGACGTTTCCGTCCCCTTGCGGGGAAAAGGTAGGGATCAACACTACCTGGAGCGCGCGAAGCGCCAGGCCGAGGACCTGATGTTTCCGTCCCCTTGCGGGGAAAAGGTAGGGATCAACGGAGGGCCCAATCGACAGATCCCGACTACGGTTGGACTGTCGAGTTTCCGTCCCCTTGCGGGGAAAAGGTAGGGATCAACTTTGGCGACAAGCCCTTCAAACCGGGCGTCCACGTCGACAGTTTCCGTCCCCTTGCGGGGAAAAGGTAGGGATCAACTCCTGAGTACTAATCTAATCTCCACCTAACTCCCCCTCCCCGTTTCCGTCCCCTTGCGGGGAAAAGGTAGGGATCAACATTAACAACCGAATCATGTTGTGAATTCGGTTGTAGTGGTCGCGTTTCCGTCCCCTTGCGGGGAAAAGGTAGGGATCAACTTACCAACCTGTTGGATCAAGCGTACGCTGCAGGGAGACTGTTTCCGTCCCCTTGCGGGGAAAAGGTAGGGATCAACCGTTGGATCTTGACGCCGGACGAAGCGCTTGACATGGCGTTTCCGTCCCCTTGCGGGGAAAAGGTAGGGATCAACTGCGACCGCGAGCTGTACTACGACTACAGGGATCGTTTGTTTCCGTCCCCTTGCGGGGAAAAGGTAGGGATCAACGTTGTTCGAGATCGCGGGATCCTAGTTGCTCATTCACTGTTTCCGTCCCCTTGCGGGGAAAAGGTAGGGATCAACCCTACCCTCGGAAAAGCCTGAATTCATGAGGTTTTCAAGGTGCGTTCGCGAGGGAGTACGGAGATTCCTCGACACAGATATTAACATTATCCTCGCGGCCAAGCGCAAGCGGGGAAATTGAGCTTGCTACGGCCATTATGTCACGTTTTTGGGCCAATCGGGGCAAAAGATCTAAAGTTTCCCTTAAAATCTTGTGCCGGCAGAGTCAGGCTGGTGATGGCTCGCCCCGACAGATCGCGCACAAAACTTTACAATTTCGGCCCGGTGGAGAGCCTCAGAAGATCAGGTAGTCCGGCGGCTCATAGGGGGGAGGCCCCCCGAAGACTTTGGCCTGCTTCTTGGCCGCGGCATCCAAAGGGTAGGCCCGCAGACTGTCTTCCTTGAGATTCAGCAGGGGCAACCACGACTGTTCCAGCTTGTTTTCCAACTCTGCAGTGTCCAGTGGGCATTCGAACACGGAGTATTGCACCCGCTGGCAACACTGTTCCAACTGCTTGGCCAACTGTTGTCGCCGCTTATCGTCCACCACGTCGTAGCAAACCAACCACAGCATCAGCGCAGCTCTATGGGCTCATAGTCTAGGTCACCGCTCACCAGGCAACGGCTCAGCCGGCGGGCTTGCTCCAGCACAATTTGACTGAGGGGCAGGCGGCGAGATTGGGGAGGATAGAGCAATGGCTCGCGGAAGCGGCGTTCCAGCTCTCCCAAAAACAGTTTTTTGGCCAGGGATCCCAGCCATATGCCTGTCCCATCCGGCGACGGCTCAAAGTCTTCCGGCGTGAGCAGGCCAGCCTTGACAAGCTGGAGCACAGCCCAATCCACCACCAAGGGTCGAAACTCCTCCATCATGTCCAGCACCAGGTTGGGGCGGTAGGGCAAGTTGGCGTGGAAAAAGCCGAGATAGGGATCCAACCCGGCCATCACCACTGCCGAGAACACGCGGGCCAGCAGCACCCCGTAGCCCCAACTGAGCAGAGCGTTGATCGGGTCGAGCGGCGGCTGTCGGTTGCGGCCAGTGAAGTTCCACTCAGGCGGAAAGCAATGTTGCAGGGATTGGTAGTAGGTGCGGGCGCAAATGCCCTCCAGGCCCATCAGCGCTTCTCGATCCGGAGGAGTGGTGGAGCGATCCAACTGTTGCAGGTAGGCGGCGATAACATCAATACCCTCCTGTAAGGGGGCAATTTGGCCGCGGGTAGCCCGGTTGTGCAGTTGTAGAATTGCCCGTTGGTTGCGAATCTTGCCGCGCACAATCACCTTGGCCCACCTCAGCCCCCAGGGGGAGTAGGCCCGCTGATACTGGGCCAGACGGATCTCAGAGTTGGTGGAGAAGGATCCCTGCAGGCGACCGCGAAAACCGCCATCCGCACGCAAAAAAATGGTTTCGATGCCTCGATCCAGCAGTTGGGCCAAAGCTGCGCTGGTCAATTGGATCCCGGGCAACACCACCACCAGCTCCACCTCCGCAAGGCGGCAAAGCTGCTCTTGACCACGGCGGCGAATGAGCAGGGTTTGGTTTTGGCAGTGAACCACAGTCCCCGGCTCGGTTAGGTAGAGGGTGGTCATGGGCAGGAAGGTCAAGAAAGCTTCAGGTCGGGGCGATAAAACTGCAGCTCTGCCTGGGCTTCCCGAGCCATCTGTTCCCGGTAGGCCGGGGGAGCGATGACCTCGCCGTTGGGCCGCCAGTCGCGCAAACGCATGGTGAAATTGGTATCTCCCACCCGCACCCAGGCCCGAAAATAGCGGTCGCTGGCCGGCCTTTGCCGGAGAATGTTCAAAATCTGTTGGCGTTCCTGCACATCCGCCACTGCCTGCTGCACCAAAGCCGGGATCCGCTCGTAGGCAATGGGCTGGAAGGTGGGATGTCGCACTGTGCTCTCCACGTAGCGACGGGCAAACTCCGGGGAAAATCGAAGGATCAACAATGCCTTGGGCAGGTAAAAATCGGATCCCCAGGCTTCTTCCCATGCTGCTTGGACTTCCTCTGGGCTGGGCAGCTTCCTCTGCCGTTTGCGGATTGCCAGCTCTGGCGGAATGGAAGGATCGCCCCAGGGGATCACCGCCAAGCGCTTAGACTGGATCCGATCCAGCCGAAAATTGTGCCAGCCCAGGGATCCTTCGGGGGTGGGAAGCTGGCCAAAGGCTGCCAAATACTTGGCGCGGCGGGCATAGAACAAACAGACTGGGTAAGTGAGAACGTGTCGGATCCCATGTTGGCGGGTGGCGTAGTCAAAACCGATCACCCCCGCTTCTGGGTTGGCCCAAAAGGCTTCCAGCTGGTTTTGATATTCGTCCACCCGTTCTTGCTGTTCGTCCGAGAGGATGTACTCAAACCACACAAACAGCCGCCGCTGGGAGTGCTGATCGCGCCAGCGGGACGGAGTCCTTTCGCGCCAGCGGGACGGAGTCCTTTGGTTGGCCCAGATTTCATCCAGCAAAACCTGGACATCTGGATGCACAAAGGCTACATCGCTGAGGATGTGATAGATCTGTTCCAGTTGATGGCCCGATAAAGTCAAAGCCGATGAAGATACGGGCAGTTGGGGACGATCCCCCGGCGCACGGCAGCGAAAATTATCTCTCCGCCTAGAGTTGGCCTGAATTTGTTGCAGCCAACCCCGGGCAGCCAGGTAATCCAGCTCTTTGCGCAGTGTGCGATGGGTCTTGTGAAAGGGTCGGGCAGATAGCAGCGCTTCCAGATCCGGAACTTCTGCTTTTAAGGCGGCCAATAGGTTGGGATCCTTCAGCCAAAACCTCAAGGGTTTCCAGCAAATGCAGTCAACATCAGGACAGGGTGAAGGGATCCCTTGTGCCAGATCCTGCTTGGGGTGCCGTGGTGAGAGCAAGCGATCCCGGATGTGGGTGTAGCCAAAGGTTTCCGGCAGGTCTGGCCAGCGGTTTTCGCCATAGAGGCAGTGGAGCAGTACCCACAGGCGCACGGCCCGCTCCAGGCGCTCGGCCAACTGACCGCCCGCTAACCAACGCAACACTTCCACCGTCAAAGGCAGCTCAAATCCGCTCATCCGACAGTTCCCTCGGTTCTTAGGTCAACCAGTTGATGGCACTCCAGGCCAGGGGTTTTCTTGGAGCAAGGCGCAAGTGAGAGCCTGACCACTCTGACATGAGTTGGAACCTTCCACTTCCAATCTCTTCCATACTGAAGTCAACCTGTCTCGTCAAATCTGCCCATGGCTGC
The DNA here is from genome assembly GCF_047462015.1 of Synechococcus sp. R5-13. NCBI lineage: Bacteria > Bacillati > Cyanobacteriota > Cyanophyceae > Synechococcales > Synechococcaceae > Synechococcus > Synechococcus sp. R5-13. The sequence continues at coordinate 4,192 of NZ_JANSIL010000138.1, forward strand.
TGTGGCACTGCATTTGCTTTCCGGCTGTCTGGCCGCTCGCGCCAGCGGGACGGAGTCCTTTCGCGCCAGCGGGACGGAGTCCTTGGACCCTCGAAGATCCCATTCTTCGGAACTGTCTTTTCAGGTCATCGAAATTGAGCTGACCCGACCGGATCGCCTGGTTTTTCCAGAGGATTTGGCTCAGCTTCAGCTGCCTGCCGGGATCAATGCCCAGCTGGGGGTGGTTCTGACGGGGCGGGCCCCCATTTGGCTGTATGGCTGGCTGGTGCATGAGTGCCACTTCACCCGTTGGGTGGCCTGTTATGACCCACGCTTGGGCGCGGTGGTGGTCTCCAGCCATACCCCCGAAGTGCGGGTGGGCCAGGTCATCCCCTGGGTGCAGGGAAGGCCGGGCAAGGCCTACGGCCCGCTGACGCGAACAGAATTGGCAGCGGCGGTGATGGTGGTGGGCCCCCCCGACAGTGGCAAAAGCCGTCTTGCCCGCGCCCTCTTCGAAGCTCTGCTGCCGGAGCATCCCGATATTTATCTGCAACGGGCCCATTGGGATGGGGAAGGCAATTGGACTTTAGACTTGCCACCAGAAGAGGCGAAGATCCTCAAGCACCAGTACCGGGGCTCTTTTACCCCCGAATTTTTCAGCTTCCATGCCCAGGCCATTCTGGCTTTGCGCCGGCAAAAGAGTTTGGTGATTGTGGATGTGGGCGGCAAGGTGGATCCGCAAAAGCAGCCGATCCTGGAAGCCTGCTCCCACTACCTGGTGGTCAGCCGGGATCCCGAGGCTATCCCTCTCTGGCACGAGTTTTGTCGAGACCGGGGCAATTTGCGCTGTGTGGCCATCCTGCACACCTCGCCCGGCCCTCCTCAAGTGCCCAAAGACCCACCTGAGTTGGAAATTCACTGGGATCCCAACTCTCCTCCCCCCGCGGAGCTGCTTCGGGCGGTGCGCCGCTTGATTGCCTAGGGGTGCGGATTCAGAATTGGATGGGCGGGCGAGCCTTTTCGGAAACGGCGAGATTGAGAACCGGGAGATTGAGAACTGGGAAAAGAAAAAGGAGAGGGTACTGATGCTGGGAGCCATTGCCGGGGATGTTATCGGTTCTGTCCATGAGCACTCGGGCACCAAAACGAAGAACTTTCTGCTGTTCGTCGAGGCCAGCCAATTTACCGATGACACGGTTCTGACGGTCGCTGTGGCCGAGCGGCTGCTGCGGGGCGGTAGCTACGTCGATTGGTACCATGAGTACTTCCACGCCTACCCAGAGGCTGGGTACGGGAGCAGCTTCATCCACTGGGCCGAGCATCGCTGCCGTGAGCCGTACTACAGTTGGGGCAACGGAGCCGCCATGCGGGTTAGCCCCATTGGCATCGCCTGCAACACGCTGGAAGAAGTGCTGGCCCAGGCGCGGGCCAGTGCCGAGGTAACCCACAACCACCCGGAGGGCATCCGCGGCGCTCAGGCTACGGCAGCCGCCGTGTTTCTCGCCCGGTCAGGGTACACCAAGGCCGACATCAAGACGTACATCGAGCAAGAGTTCGGATACTGCCTATCCGAGCGGCTGGACGATATCCGGGAGCACTACTGCTTCGATGTCTCCTGTCAGGGCTCGGTGCCCCAGTCGATCATCGCGTTCCTAGAGGCAGACGGTTTTGAAGACGCAGTGCGCAACGCCATCTCCCTTGGTGGAGACGCAGACACCATGGCCTGCATTGCCGGGGGCATTGCGGAGGTGTTTTTCGGCGGCGTGCCGGACGAGATCGCATCCCAGACGCTGGCCGTTTTGGACGAGCGGTTGCACGGCGTTGTGTGCGAGTTCCAAGAGAGGTTTGCGGATCGCCTGACCAGGGGCTGCACCTGATGGCCAAGGTGTGTGGTTTTTGGGTTTTGGGTTGCCTTGTCGCCCTCTCGCTCCGTCAACTGCTCCAGGTTGGATTTACCGGTAAGCCGCCTCTGGGTTGGCTTCATGGCCGTAGAGATAGCTGAGAACCGAGTTGCGCAGGCGGTAGTACTGCGGATCTTCAAGAATCCGCTCGCGATCCCGAGGGCGCGGGAAGGGGATGGTCACGATCTGCCCGATGGTGGCTGCAGGGCCATTGGTCATCAGCACCAGGCGGTCGGCCAAAAACAGCGCCTCATCAATGTCGTGGGTAATCATCAAAACCGTGCAGCGATGTTCATCCCAAATGCGCAACAGCTCCTCTTGAAGCTCCTCTTTGGTAATGGCATCCAAGGCCCCGAAGGGTTCATCCAAAATCAGCACTTCTGGACGGATGGCCAACGCACGAGCAATGGCTACCCGCTGTTTCATCCCTCCCGAAATTTGCGAGGGATATTTCTGAGCAGCTTCCCCCAGCCCCACCAAATCCAAATGTTCTTCCACAATTCGATGCTTTTCCGACTGGCTCTTTTGGGGAAATACCGACCGAACGGCCAAATAAACATTTTCATAAACCGTGAGCCAAGGCAACAGGGCATACCCTTGAAACACTACCATGCGCTCCGGGCCAGGAGCTGTAATCGGCTGCCCTTTCAGCTTCACCGAGCCACTGGTGGGCTGGGCAAATCCGGAAACCATATTCAGCAGGGTGGTTTTGCCACAGCCGGAATGCCCAACCAAGCAGACAAACTCTCCCTCGTTCACACTGAGATTAATATCTCGCAAGACGGGATAATCCCCCTTGGGAGTTGAGTAGGTCTTGCTGACGTTCTCAAGGCTTAGGTAGGGTTCTGCGGCTACGTTCGCTGGGGTAGAGGTTGTCAAGAGGGCAGTCATCGTAGGGTGCTCCAACTTATGATTTTCTCACAACGGGGAATGTGCTTTTGCAAGGGCGCCCAAGTGGGTATCTAGAGCAACACAGGACGACGATCTAAGGCAACCTCGGCTACATAAATATCGTGCTTAATCGCCAAACTGTTGAGGTAGGCCAGGGGATCCTCACCATTAAAGGGGATCCCATCGAACAACTGAATGGGCTGCCTTTGGTAGGAGACATCCAGTCCCAGCTCGCGGGCTGCCGTACTGAATACCCCCACCTGACATACCCGCTCCACGATCTCCACCCAGTTGCGGGGGAAGGGCAGCTCCCCCCAGCGGGCCATTTGGGTCATCATCCACAGATGCTCGGTGCGGCTGGGACGGTTGCCGGCTCCCAGAAAGAAGCGGTGGTGGGCATATTCCCGCATCGGCCTGTCCAAGTCACAGATTAGGCGCTGGGGATCCCCCAGATGAATGTAGGAGGGGTCGGTGCTCAGGTAGGCGCGGCGGCTGAGCAGCTCGCGAATCTCATCGTGATGGGCCGGGTCTTCACAGTAGCGGCAGGCTTCCAACAGCGCTTTGACCAAGGCAATGTGGGTGTTGGGGTAGGCTCTGGCCCAATCTTCTCGCACCCCCAACACTTTGCCGGGATGGCCCAGCCAAATCTCCAGGTCTGTAGCCACCGTAAAGCCACTGCCCTCCAGGGCTGCCCGCAAATTCCAGGGCTCTCCCACACAGTAGCCATCGATGTTGCCGGCTGTTAGGTTGGCCACCATCTGAGCCGGGGGCAGCGTTTTCAGCACCACGTCATGATCCGGGTGGATCCCACCAGCTGCCAGCCAGTAGCGCAACAGCAAATTGTGCATAGAGCTGGGATGCACCACCCCAAAGGTAAGCCGACGGCTGGGACTATCCAGAATGTAAGCCTTCAACTGGCTGAGGGTGTGGATCCCTTGCTCGTAGAACCGCTTATGCAAGGTGATGGCATTGCCGTTGCGGGTCAAGGTGAGGGCAGTAACCACCGGCTGAGGCGGGTTATCCCCTCCGCCCAAAGACATCCACACCGGCATACCGGCGGGCATTTGGGCCGCATCCAGATAACCTCCCTGAATGCCGTCTTGGATCCCTCGCCAACTGGTTTCCCGCACCAAATTCACTTCTTCCAAGCCGTGTTTGGCAAAAAACCCTTTTTCTTTAGCTACAGCCAAGGGAGCACAGGCAGTGAGGGGCACAAAGCCGATCTCCAAGTTGATCTTTTCCAAGCCATGCCTGGCCACCACAGTGCTGCGGCGAGCACGCCATTGCTTGATGCGTTTTTGTTGGTTCAAAAAGTAGATGATCTCGCTGCGGTAGCTGTAGTAGCTGGGATGGTTGACCACCTCCAGCCGACGGCGGGGCCGAGGAATGTCAATGGTTAAAATGTTCCCAATTCGGGATCCCGGCCCATTGGTGAGCATGACCACACGATCTGACAGAAGAACCGCTTCGTCCACATCGTGGGTGACCATGAGGGTGGTCATCTGATGTTCTTCACAGATGCGCATTAACTGCTCTTGCAAGTTCCCGCGCGTGAGCGCATCCAAAGCGCCAAACGGCTCATCCAACAACAACACTTTGGGCCGCAAAGCCAGGGCACGGGCAATGGCCACCCGCTGCTTCATACCCCCGGACAATTGGGCTGGGAGCTTATCTGCTGCGTGGCGCAAGCCCACCAGATCAATGTGCTCTTCCACGATCTGCTGACGCTCCGCCGGAGAATGGTTTTTAAGAACGGCATTCACCGCCAGCGCAATGTTTTGCCGAACCGTTAGCCAAGGCAAAAGCGAGTAATGCTGAAACACCACCATGCGATCGGGGCCGGGAGCAGTGATGGTATGCCCATCCAAAGCCACGATCCCCCCTGTCGGCAAAGACAGCCCCGCCACCATGTTTAACAGGGTGGATTTGCCACAGCCGGAGTGGCCGATTAAGGAGACAAACTCCCCTCGATGGATTTGCAGATCGATCCCTTTCAGAGCAAGGTATTCCTGCCCTCCGGGCAGAGCAAAAGATTTTTCCACCTGCTCCACACTGACCAATACAGACACAGAAAACCTCCCAACCTATCACCCGTCTAGCCTCAAACCAACCACATACTGACAACACATCCAACACATCATTGGTTGGCTATCTTGTTTTGCAAAACAGACATCAGGCGATCCAAAAGCAATCCCACCGCTCCGATGTAGATGACGGCAACGATGATCTCCGTAACGTAGTTCTGCTGGTAGGCATCCCAGATGAAAAAGCCGATCCCCGGCACACCTGACATCACAATTTCTGCGGCAATAATCGCCAGCCAAGACAGGCCGATGCCGATGCGCAGACCTGTGAACATGTAGGGCAGGGCTGAGGGCAGCAACACCTTAAAAAAGAAGTCCACTTTGGAGAGCTTGAGCACTTTGGAGACGTTGATGTAGTCTTCCGGGATCTGTCTCACCCCCACAGCCGTGTTGATGAGAATGGGCCAAATTGAGGTAATAAAAATAACGAACAGGGCAGCCGGCTCATTGCGTTGCAGAGCAGCCAAAGATATGGGCACCCAAGCCAAGGGAGCTACCATGCGCAAAAATTGGAAAATGGGATCCAAAGCTCGGTTGATCCACACGCTGCTTCCCACCAAAATGCCCAGTGTGATGCCCACCAAGGCGGCACTGCAATAGCCGATGGCCACCCTTTGTAAGCTGGCCAAGGTTTGGCGCAGCAGCCCTTGGTCAAGGTCGCTGTTGCGGTACAAAGGATGCAGGATCAGGTACCGGCTGCGCTCATCCATCCACACATCCCAGGGTCCCGGCAGCCGAATAAGGTTGGCACTGGCCAAGAGCTGCCAGATGAGCAGGAATCCAACAATACCCACCACAGGGGGGAGGATCTGATCTCGGTACTTCGCCAAATCGAGCTTCGCCGTTGCAGATTTTGCCGGAGAAGAAAGTGTTGTCGTCATAGCTCCTAGAGGAGGATAGGGTTTTACAAGGTTCTCTGTTGTCGCGCTCTCAGAACATTCCAGCCGCAGGGTTCTACAACGTGTTGGAAACAGAGCATGAACTGGGATTGGCCTTGCCTTTTCGTTGGATGGGCAAACACAGGGATTGCAAACTCAACAAAACTCTCACGACAATCAGAAAACTCAGGATTCCTACGGCTATTGAAAGGATGAGCTTGTCCCAGCGAGGCCGGGCCGGCCTCTCAAAAGGAGGATCCCTGAAGAGTTCGCGCGGAACGTGAAGTAGAGCCAACATAGCCGATCCTCAACATGGCATTTAAAGTTATTCAAAAAGTGCGAGGCTCATAGCATCCATCAACTTTCCATCGTTTGGGCAGAAAGCTCGGCACCGCTTTTTTCGACCTCGTGGGATCCCACAGGTAGGCAGGATCCCTGTCGCGCGAGAGATTCGAACAAGGAAACGGTAAGCCATGGACTTCCTGCGAAAGAAGGTGAGGAACTTGGCCCAATCAAGCTATTCAGCTAGACCCTTTTGATTTTCAGGCTGTTCAGGTAAGCCTGCGGATCCTGTGGGTCAAACACCACACCGTCAAAGAAACGCTCTGTTCCCCGCGAGGTGTTGTTGGGGATGTTCTTCACCCCCAGTGCCTGGGCGGCCTCACGCCAGAGATCTTCACGGTTCACTTCATCCACCAGACGACGGGCAGTATCCAGATCGGTCAGGAAGCGAGCGTGGAAGCCCCAACGCAAGGATTCCGTCAGGAACCAAAGGTCATGGCTCTTATAGGGGTAAGAGACGCTGCCCCGGCCATCTTCCCAGTACAAGGGCCCGGCATTGAAATCTTGAACAGCTGGCTTGCCGTCTCCCAATTCGTAGTTGCCTTGAAAGGGAGGGGTGAGAACTTCAACCGGCACATTCAGGTAGGCACGCCCTGAGAGAATGCGTGTCAGTTCTTCTCGGTTGGCCGGATCGTCGCACCATTGCTGCGCTTCCATCACCGCCATCAAAGTGGCTTGTGTGGCCCTGGGGTTTTGCTCTACCCAATCGGCGCGAATGGCCAAGTATTCTTCGGGGTGAAAGGGCCAAATCTGTTGGGTAAGGGCCGCCATAAACCCAATCCCATCGGCCACAATCCGGTAGGGCCAGGGATCCCCGGTGCTAAAAGCATCCATGGTGCCATTGCGCATCCCCTGCACCGTTTCGGCAGAGGGAACCGCCAACAGGTCGATGTCTTGATCCGGATCTACCCCCCCAGCGGCAAACCAGTAGCGGATCCAAAAATCTTGATTGACGTTGGGGAAGGTATGAGCGGCCTTGAATTTGCGTCCGTTGCTGGCGCTGAAGTTTTTGATGTAATCCGCGGCTCCCGAGATATCCAGCCCCAAACCCTTGCCAGCATGCATTCCAGCAATGGCAATTCCGTTGCCTTGGGTGATCAACTGACACAGAACTGCCATGCGCACCGGCTGATTGTTGGTGATGGCGCCAATGTGGATCATGTGAGGCATCGGCATCTGCCACTGGCCACCGTCGATTCCCCCACCCGCTGAGCCGATGACCACATTGTCACGGGCTGCCGGCCAACTGGCCTGCTTCAACACCTCTACACCGGTCATGCCATGCTTGTCGAAAAAGCCCTTTTCCTTGGCGATGATCAGGGGGGCAGACTCCACAATCGGTATAAAGCCTAACCTGAGATTGGGGGTTTCTGGGCCGCTGGCCTGGGCAACCCAGTAGCCTGTGCTGGCCCGTGCTAAGCTGCCACTCACGAGTCCACCCACGGTGGCCGCACCCGCAGACAGCAAAAAGTTACGACGTGACGTCATGCTCACCTCATCGAAAGGATATGTGAAGGCAAGATGGAAGCTTTCCGGTTCAAGTCGCCTGACCCACGGATTTCCTTGGTGAAATCTCAAGAAATCCTTAAATCTCAGCTTGGTTGATATCCTAAGGGCAAATAAATATAGAAACAATACAATTATTATTTTGGTAAGCATAGACTTCCGTTTATCATTGTTGCGATGGCTTAGGTCTCAATGGCGTTTCCTCCAACGGCGGCTTGCTCTGGGCAAAACAACTCAACAGATTGGGGATCCCTGCCCCATGCCGGCTACCACTGGGATGGCTGCACAGAGCGGTTTTTTGAGGGTTGGTATAGCCGGGTAACGTTGCCCGGGGATCCGCCCATCAGCTTTGCCTTCATGTACGCCATCGATCCCAAGCGCGGGGGCATGGCGCAGGTGTTGGGGCCGGAGGAGGAGTTGCATTGGCGCACCTTCCCCAATCCCCGCCGCTTTTGGGCCAGCTCAACCCATCTGGCCTTGGGGCACTCAGGGATCCCAGGCCCCGGCTGTCGCGGCCTTCAGGATCCCTTCACCTTCTTCCAGCGCACCGCCAGCGGCTACCAATACACCGCCCACCTCAACCAGGGGATTTTGCCGGATCCCTTGGGCTCTGAGCCCATTCGCTGGCTTTACCGCATTCAGCCTCGTTTTGCCTATGGGATCCCACCCCGAGCCACCATGGGAGCCTGGTCTTATCTGCCCATCTTTGAGCCGGGCTGGCAGATCCTCATGAGCCATGGCTTGGCCACCGGCTGGGTGGAGTGGAGAGGCAGGCGCTATGCATTTCAGCAGGCTCCCGCCTACGCCGAAAAAAATTGGGGCCAAAGCTTTCCTCGCCGCTGGTTTTGGATCCAGTGCAACGCCTTTCCCCAACATCCCGGTCTCAGCCTCACCTGTGCCGGAGCTGAGCGGCAGGTGCTCACCCGCCCCGAAGAAGTGGCCCTGATCAGCTTGCATGGATGGGGATCCCAGCCCTTTTTGGAATGGCGACCCGGATCCGCTCGGCTGACCTGGCAAGTGGATCCCTGGGGATTTTGGCGAATCCGGGGAGAGAGCGCCCTCTGGTGTATTCGGCTGGAAGGGCACACGGGACGGCCTGGCCAAACTGTATTCACTCCTGGCCCAGAAGGGATGCAGCGCAACTGTCGGGATACCCTATCAGGGCATCTGCACCTACAGCTTTGGCAGCGCAACGGCCAAGTCTGGACGCCGGTGCTCACGGCCACCAGCTCCCAAGCCGGCCTCGAAGTGGGGGGAGAAGTTCCGCGACCTTGGCAAGGGCAATGTTAACGCTGGCGGATATCTACACCCCCGCTGGACTTTCCAAAGAACGCTCTTGTGCTAGAATGCCTAAGCCACATTGATAGATGTCCATCTCTGTCTCTGGATAGTACTGGATAGTATCTGAGTAACTATGGACAGATAGTATGGACAGACATTCAACCGTGGTTGGCCCGCCCCTCTTGCGCCTGTAGCTCAGTGGACTAGAGCACGTGGCTACGGACCACGGTGTCGGGAGTTCAAATCTCTCCAGGCGCGTTTTGGCCCCAGACAGCTTCCGTCTGGGGTATTTACCGTCCCTTGGTTTCGCCAGAACTTGTGCTAGGATTACCCCTATCAAGTCCGCCTTGATGCAGGCGTAGGGAGCCCGAGGATCATGTTTGAACGCTTTACAGAAAAAGCCATCAAGGTGATCATGCTGGCCCAAGAAGAAGCCAGACGGTTAGGTCACAATTTCGTTGGCACCGAGCAAATTTTGTTGGGGTTAATCGGCGAGGGCACTGGGGTCGCCGCCAAAGTTCTCAAGTCCATGGGAGTGAACTTGAAGGACGCCCGCATTGAAGTCGAGAAAATTATCGGTCGGGGATCCGGTTTTGTGGCCGTCGAGATCCCTTTCACTCCCCGCGCCAAGCGAGTGCTGGAACTCTCCCTAGAAGAGGCCCGCCAGCTCGGCCACAACTACATCGGCACTGAGCACCTGCTCCTGGGCCTAATCCGAGAAGGGGAAGGGGTGGCAGCCCGCGTTTTGGAAAACCTGGGGGTGGATCTCTCCAAGGTGCGCACCCAGGTGATCCGCATGTTGGGCGAGACCGCCGAAGTGACGGCGGGGGGGGGATCCTCCAGCCGCACCAAAACGCCCACCCTGGACGAATTCGGCTCCAACCTAACTCAACTGGCCCAGGAGGGCAAGCTGGATCCGGTGGTCGGTCGGACGCGGGAGATCGAGCGGGTGATCCAGATCTTGGGCCGCCGCACCAAGAACAACCCCGTCCTCATTGGCGAGCCGGGGGTGGGCAAAACTGCCATTGCCGAAGGCTTGGCCCAGCGCATTGTGCAGGGGGATGTGCCGGATATTTTGGCCGACAAGCGGGTGATCAGCCTGGATATTGGCTTGCTGGTGGCCGGCACCAAGTACCGCGGCGAGTTTGAAGAGCGCCTCAAGAAAATCATGGATGAGATCCGCAATGCCGGCAACATCATCCTGGTCATCGACGAGGTGCATACCCTGATCGGGGCCGGGGCTGCGGAAGGGGCGATTGATGCCGCCAACATCCTCAAGCCTGCTTTGGCCCGCGGCGAGCTGCAGTGCATCGGCGCCACCACCCTGGATGAGTACCGCAAGCACATCGAGCGGGATGCTGCTCTGGAGCGCCGCTTCCAGCCCATCATGGTGGGCGAGCCGACGGTCTCCGAGACCATCGAGATCCTGTTTGGCTTGCGGGAGCGCTACGAGCAGCACCACAAGCTGAAGATCTCCGATGCCGCCTTGGATGCGGCAGCCAAGCTGGCCGACCAGTACATCTCCGACCGGTTCTTGCCAGATAAGGCCATCGATTTGATCGACGAGGCTGCTTCGCGGGTGCGCCTGATCAACTCTCAACTGCCCCCGGCGGCCCGGGAGCTGGATCAAGAGCTGCGGCGAGTGCTCAAGGAGAAAGACGCTGCGGTGCGGGCCCAGAACTTCGACAAGGCTGGTGAGCTGCGGGATCGGGAGATGGAGATCAAGCAGCAGATCCGCGCCATTGCCGCTGCCAAAAAAGCCGAGGAGAGCAGCCGCAGCGAAATGCCTGAGGTAACCGAAGAGGACGTGGCCCAGGTGGTCAGCGCCTGGACGGGGGTGCCGGTGGCCAAGCTGACCGAGAGCGAGTCAGTGAAGCTGCTGAACATGGAAGAAACCCTGCACCAGCGCATCATCGGCCAAGACGAGGCGGTGCGGGCCATCTCCCGTGCCATCCGCCGCGCTCGGGTGGGGCTGAAAAATCCCAACCGTCCCATCGCCAGCTTCATCTTCTCCGGCCCAACAGGGGTGGGCAAAACCGAGCTGACCAAGGCTTTGGCAGCCTACTTCTTCGGCTCCGAGTCGGCCATGATCCGCCTCGACATGTCGGAATACATGGAGCGGCACACGGTCAGCAAGCTGATCGGATCCCCGCCGGGCTATGTGGGCTACAACGAGGGAGGTCAGCTCACAGAAGCGGTGCGGCGCCGCCCCTACACGGTGGTGCTCTTCGACGAGATCGAGAAGGCGCACCCGGATGTGTTTAACCTATTGCTGCAAATCCTGGAGGATGGCCGCCTGACCGATGCCAAGGGCCGCACGGTGGACTTCAAGAACACCCTGATCGTGATGACCTCTAACATCGGCTCGAAGGTCATCGAGAAGGGCGGCGGCAGCCTCGGCTTCGAGTTCAACACCAACGACGAGGATGCCAACTACAACCGCATCCGCAACCTGGTGAACGAGGAGCTGAAGCAGTACTTCCGTCCGGAGTTCCTCAACCGCGTGGACGAGATCATCGTCTTCCGGCAACTGACCAAGGATGAGGTGAAGCAGATTGCCGACATCCTGCTCAAGGAAGTGTTTGACCGCATGACGGAGAAGAAAATCCGCCTTACGGTCAGCGACCGCTTCAAAGACTTGGTGGTGGAGGAGGGGTATAACCCCAGCTACGGGGCACGCCCGCTGCGCCGCGCCATCCAACGCCTGCTGGAAGACATCCTGGCGGAAGAGATCCTGACTGGGCATGTCCGGGAGGGATCGGAGGTGCTCATCGATGTGGATGAGGAGCGCAAGCCCAAGGTGCTGGTCACGGAGCCGGAGCGGGTTCTCTTGCCTCAAGGGGCGGAGTAAAGCTGGCTTTGAGAGGTCCTCAGACTGCAAGGGATCCGTTGGGATGCTGCGGATCCCTTGTGGTCCTCAAGTGTTGTTTTTTTGGTGTTTTTCAGTTGAACAGACCCAGGCGTAGGAGAACTCTGGCATGGTGCAATCGACCTACTACTACTATGGCGGCGCTCCGGTTCGTACCCCGCCTCCGGATTTGGCTTCGCTGCTGTTGCAGGAGCGCATTGTCTACCTGGGCTTGCCCCTTGCAGAGGAGTCGAATGCCAACGTCACCAAGCTGATCATCGAGCAACTGCTGTATCTGCAGTACGAGGATCGGGAAAAGCCGATCAAGATGTACATCAACTCGACGGGCACCTATAACTACGACACAGCGGCCTTTGCCATTCTGGACACCATGAACTACATCAAGCCGCCTGTGCATACTATCTGCATCGGCAATGCCATTGGGATGGCGGCCATGTTATTGGCAGCAGGAGCCAAAGGATTTCGGGCCAGTCTGCCCAATGCCACGATCGTGCTCCACCAGCCCTATGGGGGCACCCGTGGACAGGCCAGCGACATCGAAATTCGCACCCGCGAGATTCTGACTTTGCGCAACATGATGCTGGAGCAACTGTCCCGCAGCACGGGCCAGCCTATGGAGCGCATCAAGAAGGACACGGAGCGGCTATTTTTCATGACACCAGAGGAAGCCAAAGCCTACGGCCTCATCGATCAGGTGCTGACCAGTTCCAAAGGCGTGCCGAAGTTGGCAGCAGCCAAAAACTAAAGCAGAGGGATCCGTCCATGGTTCAAGTTCCCGTACAGCCTTTAACGGCGGAGGAGTACCTCCACCTCACGGACGGGCTTTATGAAGGACGGGTTGAACCTGAAGACGGGTCCATTCGGGAAGCCGAGGAGCGTATGAACACCCTCATTGAGCTGTTTCTGGTTGCGGAATTGCCCAAGTTTTTGCCCATCCAACGCCTGAGCTTGGGCCAAGTTGAGGTCGAAGTGCCCGCAGCCAAGGCTCGGTTGCGCAATCCAGAGGTGATGGCTTTGCATCCCGCTATGTGAGCTTGCTGGGAAACGGTTGCGGAATCCTTGCCTGCACATGCCCCTGCCGCTGTTGGTGGTGGAAGTCGTTTCCCCCGGAGTAGACAATGAAAAACACGATTATCAAGACAAGCGCAAAGATTACGCTGCCCGTGGGATCCCAGTGGATCCAGCCAAGCAGTCCGTTTCCGCGGTGCGCTGGGTTGGCGGAGAATACGAAGGCGAGGTCAAAACTGGATCTGGACGCATTGTTTCCTCGGTTTTGCCCCAGCTGGATTTGAGCGCGGAAGATATCTTACAAGCGCGTCGTTCTGTGTTTCATACTTTGCCAGGAGAAACTTATGCCGATTGGAGTGCCTCGGGTTCCCTACCGTTTGCCCGGCGAGCCCTATAGCCAGTGGATTAGCCTTGACGATCGCCTGTACCAAGAGCGGATTTTGTTTATCGGCGAGCCCATTGACGATAGCTTGGCCAATACCATCGTGGGGGTGATGCTCTACCTCAACTCGCAGGATCCGCAAAAGGACATTGTGATGTACATCAATTCTCCCGGTGGCTCTGTGACGGCGGGCATGGCCATCTACGACACCATGAACCACATCAAGCCAGATATCGTTACGGTTTGCGTGGGCCAAGCAGCTTCAATGGGAGCCTTTTTGTTGGCTGCTGGCACCAAGGGCAAGCGGTTTGCCCTGCCCCACTCCCGCATCATGCTGCACCAGCCTTCGCTGGGCACGATCCAAGGCCAAGCCAGCGACATTGAAATTCGCGCCCGCGAAACTCTGCGAGTCAAACGACGCATGAACGAGATCTTGGCGCAAACCACCGGCCAACCGCTGGAGAAAATCGAGCGGGATGTGGAGCGAGACTTTTACCTCTCGGCCACGGAAGCTCAGGCTTACGGCATCGTGGATCGGGTGATCCAAGAGCGCTCGGAAGCCATGGCCAGCTAGGATGGCTGGATCCAAAAAATAGCCTGGGCAAGCTCCTGAGTCGGATGTTGAAGAATTGAACCCGCGAGGAATACACCTGGGATCCTTTCATGATCTCACCGTGCCGGTTCTGCGGTGCCGAGAGACGGGCTGAGGTCTTTGGGGTGGCTAGGATTAGGGTGGAGTTAGCCGGGAGATCCGACCAGGTGAACCGACAGCATTGGGCCAGAAGGAGCGGTGGATGGGCCAGTCTGCTGGTGTTCCTGCTGTATCCCCCAGATCAGGCTTTGGCTCTGCCCCCCGCTTCTGAGATCCCTGAGGAGGTGCTGCGGGCGCAGCCAGATTTGCGGGCTCGCTCTCCGGTCGATAATCAGCCCCTCACCGCCGACGAAGCTCTAGAACTCCAGGAAGCCTTGGCAGCTCGGCCCGAAACCGGATCTGTCTCTCCAGAGGTGGAGCGGCTGATCTTTTTGCTCAGGCTGCGCAAAGGGTTTCGAGATCTGTTTCCCTTCCTGTTTTGAAGGTTCAGACCTGAAGAGGAGCCGGTGGGATCCCTTTTTGGTAACGGTAGGGTCCGGCGCGGGATCCCCAGGTTTGTTGGCCAGTGGCGGCGTCAAAGCCCCGATCCCAGGTGATGAATTCGCTGGGGGTGAGGTCGAACTCGATGTGGATATAGGTGCTATCCCCGGGGTTCAGACGACATTCTCCACCTGGCAGCATTTCGCCGTGGTAGCAGTCTGGGCGCTTTTCCACCAAAATGCGACAACCGGGCAAATGCTCCAGGTCGGCCAAGGAGAGCTGCGCCAAGCGCTGCGGATCCTGAGAGGCACCTGCCCAAGCTGCTTGATCCCGCAATTTGTAGTTCTCGATCCGCAAGGGATCCCCCAATACCTGGAGCACCCGGCTGCGATAAAACTGGCCCGGCGTGTGCTGGTTAAATTGCTCGGTAAAAAAGCCGATCCCCTCCGAGAACAGGTGGGGAAGGCGCACGTACCAAAGGCTGACCGGCACAAACCACACCGGCTCTGCCATCGCCTGGGTGCGGTTGCTGTAGTAGCCCTCCAGCCAGTTGGCCAGGGTGTGCAGGTCGGAAGCGGATTTTTCGTCTACCATAGGGAGCTATGACAAAACTTACCCCCAGCTCTAGCTATAGCATTGCCCTGCGCATTCGCCTGCTCAACCAGCCGGGAGCCCTAGCCCGCGTCACCCAGGCCATTGCGGAAGTGGGAGGCAGCCTCAGCCAGATCGATCTCATCCACCAATCGGCAGCAGAAACGGTGCGAGAAATCTGTGTAGATGCCGTCAGCAGCGAGCATGCTCAGCAAATTTACGCCGCCGTTGCCTCCTTGGCCAATGTGAAGGTGGAGCGGGTGGTAGATCGCACCTTTGAGCTGCATCGAGGGGGAAAACTGCAAGTGGTGGCCAAAAGCCCCCTGGAGAGCGCCGCCGATCTGGCCATGGCCTACACGCCGGGGGTAGGGCGGGTTTCTCTGGAAATTGCTGCCAACCCCGCCGCGGTCTATGAGTACACCATCAAGGGCAACAGTGTAGGCATTGTAACCGATGGCAGTGCGGTGCTGGGCTTGGGGAATGTCGGCCCGGAGGCAGCTTTGCCGGTGATGGAGGGGAAGGCGGCGCTGTTCAAGCGCTTTGCCGATATCGATGCCTTTCCTCTGTGCCTGGCCACTCAGGAGGTGGGGGAAATTGTAGAGACGGTGGTGCGCCTGGCGCCGGGATTTGGCGGCTTTAACCTGGAAGACATCAGCGCCCCTCGCTGCTTTGCCATTGAGTCTCAGCTCAAGGCCCGCCTCAACCTGCCGGTGTTTCACGACGATCAGCACGGCACCGCCATTGTGGTGCTGGCGGCGCTGCTGAATGCCCTGAAAGTGGTGAAAAAGAGCCTAGACGAGGTGCGCATTGTCCTCAACGGGGCCGGGGCAGCCGGCATTGCCGTGACGCAACTGCTGCGGCGGGCCGGGGCAGCCCACATCCTGGTCTGCGACCGCCAAGGGATCCTCAGCCGCTCCCGTTCCGATCTCACCCCCGAGAAGGCGGCCATTGCCGTCGAGGAGAAGGGATCCCTGGCGGAAGCCTTGGTGGGAGCGGATGTGTTTATTGGGGTGAGCGTGGCCAATGCCCTGACAGTGGAGATGGTAGAAAAAATGGCACCGGATCCCATCGTCTTTGCCCTGGCCAACCCGGTGCCCGAGATCCAGCCGGAGCTGGTGGGCAATCGGGTGGCAGTGATGGCCACGGGCCGCAGCGACTACCCCAACCAAATCAACAACGTGCTGGCCTTTCCGGGCGTGTTTCGCGGCGCCCTCGACTGCCGCGCCAAGCAGATCAACACCGAGATGTGCCTGGCTGCCGCTCAAGCCATTGCTGCCTTGATCCCTGCCGAAGAGTTGGATCCCCAGTGGATCATCCCCTCGGTCTTCGACGGGCGGGTGGTTCCTCAGGTGGCCGCTGCGGTAATCCAGGCTGCCCGCCAAACCGGCGTGGCCGGGATCCCTTGAGGGCTACCTAGGGCACCAGGTGACAAGCCACAAAATGCCCCGCGCTCACCTCGCGAAAGGCC
The DNA here is from genome assembly GCF_047462015.1 of Synechococcus sp. R5-13. Taxonomy (NCBI): domain Bacteria; kingdom Bacillati; phylum Cyanobacteriota; class Cyanophyceae; order Synechococcales; family Synechococcaceae; genus Synechococcus; species Synechococcus sp. R5-13. Next base: position 20,444 of record NZ_JANSIL010000138.1, read on the forward strand.
GGGGGTGGATCTTGGCCTGTTCCTTCCCTGGGGGGAACTCACACCAGACGACCCAAGCGCTCCCGCAACTCAGCGGCGGCCTGCTCCAGGTGCTCAGGGGTGTAACCGGTGGTCTCTACCCTGACAGCAAGGTGGGTGTCCTGGCTCTGGTGGAGATGGATCCACAAGATGTGGCGGCCGTCCTCTGTTTTGCGGTTTGCAGCTTTGACGCTGTTTTTGGGGGCAGAGTAAGCGTGCGGGTCGTAGCGGACCAGATCCACCCAGGGAATGTCTCGCAGGAGTTTTTCCACCTTGACCCAGCTGCGAGGACGGTGGTGGCTGCTGTCGACCTGCAGCTGGATGACTTCGGAGCGAGGTCGGCCTGAAAAGGACTCCGTCCCGCTGGCGCGATCGGGAAGACCTGCCCGAGGGATCCGGGGCTGAACTTCCGGCTGTAGGTAGGGCAGGTAGACCAAAGACTTGTATTGCTCATGGATGTAGCAAACTGGGATCCCCAATTGGCTGCCCACCACAGCCATGATCATGGCTTGGGCTTTGAACCCACCGGTGGCGGCAAAGGTGACGATCCCCTTGGCGCTCTCTGCCAACTGTTTCAACAGCTCGGCCATCCGCTCCAGAGAGGATCCCTCTAGCTCGTAGTCGATGCCGGGAAGGGGCACCAGAGAAACCTGTTGTTGGCCCAGTTCTCTTTCAAAGAAGAGCTTCAAAATCCGGGCACACTCCAGCCCATGGGGGGTTGCGGAGTGCAGCAGAACCAAAGCATCGCCGGGGGTGGGATCCAGGCGGTAGTAGGTGTTGGTTAAGGACTCCGTCCCGCTGGCGCGATCGGCGCTGATCAGCTCCAGATCGGTTCTTTTCATCCAGGCCAGCGCTTGCTCCGGATCCCCGATGGTTTTTTGTCCCACCCAGGGGCGCTGCGGCTGCAGATCTTTGTCAAGGTTGGTGAGCAAGGAGGTGCCCACAGTCATGATGATGGTCTGCATGATAGGCGGTTAACTCAAATTTTTCGAGAGCTCTGTCTTGCTTTGCGCCCAGAGCAGCTGGACTTTGCCGATTCTGCTATCTTCTCTAAGGCCCAGAACCTTCACCTCTACCTCTTGCTCCACCGAGAGGGAGGGTTCCCTTGGGGTGAGCTTGATGTCGGGGCCCGAAATCTGGAAAGTAACTTCGTTGCCCTTGATGTTGGTGATGGTGGCCTTCAGTTTTTGACCAATCTGGAAGCAGGCTTGGCGGGCCCGCTGTTGGGTCTAGTCTTGTGGGTATTGGTTGTTTTGCTGTGGTCTGTCCTGCTGGGGCTCGTTTGCCGCGCCTTGGGGAACGGCGTCCCTGCGACCAGAGTGGCTGTTGGGCTGGGATCCCTGGTGTGGCGGAGTCTCGCCAGCAGGCATCCCCCCATTCCCGTAGTAGCGGGCCATGCCTAGCCCAGGATCTGCAGCACCTCTGCCGGCCTGTCCTGTAGGGCTACATCTTCAGAGACTACCGCAAGTGGAACATTCATACTGAACAGTATCTGCGCGACCTTTGCTTCGAGACTGTTGAAGAATCTAATCACATCAAAATTCGGTTTTATGGAGATCCGCGCTATCAAATCGTTATGGCTAAAACTCCTGGCGACTGGAGGGCTGGCCGCAATATTTCAAGGACTCCGTCCCGCTAACGCGATCGGGATATTCGCAACCTCATTTTTGGCCTTTGAGATCCTGAAACGAATAAAGTTTAGTTGCAAACCTAACTTTCTCAGGGGGCACGCAGCTGAGAAAAGTTGAACCGAGTCCTGATAGGCTGAAGAAAAGTTGGGATCCCTGCCATGTTCTACCTGCCGGTCTCGCTGCTGTTGTTTTTCATGCTGGTGTTGCTGCTGCCTTTCCTCTGGCTGGGGCTGGCAGTGGATGTGGTGGCGCTGGCGGTGGGAAAGCTGGGGTTCTCGCGGGAGGGAGCGCTGTTACTGCTGCTGGCCATCCTGGTGGGCAGCTCGGTCAATATTCCCCTCTATCGGGTGAAATGCGAGGTGACGCTGGTAGAAGACCTAGCTAGCTTGTGGATGCGGCAGTTCTGGGGGATCCCTTTGACCAAGCTTTCCCAGGAGACGGTGATTGCCTTAAACGTGGGCGGGGGGCTGATCCCGGTGCTCTTGGCCCTATACCAATTTGGGCGGGCCGATAGCGTGCTGATCCTGGCGGTAACGGCGCTGGTAACCTTGGTCAGCTACTATGCTTCCCACGTGGTGCCCGGGATCGGCATTCAGATGAATCCTCTAATTGCCCCAGCTACAGCAGCCTTGGCCGCTTTGTTCTGGGCTGGGGATCAGGCGCCAGCGGTGGCCTTTGCCGGCGGGGTTTTGGGTACCCTTATCGGGGCGGATCTCCTGCACTTGCCGGAGGTGTTGCGGCGCAATTGCTCAGGCATTCTCAGCATTGGCGGGGCCGGGGTTTTCGATGGTATTGCCCTCTGTGGCTTGTTTGCCCTGCTGCTGAGCTAAACCAGCAAATAGGCAAGGGAAAGGGTGATGGATTGGGCGGGATCCAGCCAACGCAAGTCGGGATCCCCTAAGGACTCCGTCCCGCTGGCGCGATCGGAGGCACGCTGAGTCAACTCCTCGAGGAGCGTTTGCGTCCATTCCAGCGGCCCATTGAGCAACATCGGCGAACGGGCTACCCCCAGTTTGCGGGCCATAGCCTTGAGGGCTTCCAAGCTGGCGGACAGGGGGCGGGTGCTGGCCACAAACAACAGCTCCGTCAGCCCTTGGGCATGACAGGTGAGCAAGTCAGAGCTCACAGCAGAGCGCAGCTCGCCATCGACCTCCGGCAAGGGTGGCAAAGTTAAACTGCTCTTGGCTTCCAAGCGAAGAGGTGTGGTGAAGTTGTCCTGAGGCAGGGGGGCCAGCAGGTGCAGTTGTCCGGTCGGGTCGATCAGCAACAGGTAGCCGTAGAGATCCTGCTCGCTGTTGTTGCAAAGGGTGAGATGCAAGGGATCCCCTCGCGTAAACCGCTGCATACCCACCTCAGCAGGAGCGGAAGTTGCGGACTGGACAAGGCGTGCCGCCAACGAGGGAGCTAAGGACTCCGTCCCGCTGGCGCGATTGGCAGCTCTACCTTTGACGGCCAACTCCGCCACCACCGCCAAGGAAGAGGAAACAGCATTGAGAGTGGTGCGCAAACGTTTGGCAGCCAGCAGATGGGCAAGACGGGGAGCTAACCGCTGGACGGCCATTGCTGCAGCCTCTCCTGCTGGGCCACAGGAATTCAGGAGCAATTCTCGCCCCGGCCAGAACAGGCTGTAGCTGTTCACTTCCAGAGGCTTGAGCAGGGTGTCCGACCGTTCGCGCCAGCGGGACGGAGTCCTAAAAGCAGTGGCCATTTCCGGGGTGATGCGGCCCAACAAACAGTCCACCTGTCGCTCGCGGGGGTTGGCCGTTTCCATCCAGCTGTAGCCGGCAATGGCATTGGTCAGATCCACCTTTTCAATGCGGCCCAGGTTCTCCTCTAGGCCAACCAAAAGCTTGAGCGTGCTGGAGAGGCCGCGCAGCTGCTCCCGCAAAGGTGTGCCCACAGGGGGAAACTGCCCTTCCGGGCTGGCCACCTGAACCTGAGCCAACAGCCCACTTCGAGAACGCATGAGCAGCGGCGTCGGCGAAGAGGCGGAAGGATCGGCGGGAATGGGAACCAAAAGAGTACCCGGCTGCAAACCACACAGGGCCGCCGATGGGATCCCGCCCAACCACACCTGAGCCCGATTCCCCTTCACTTCTTGGACTACCCCGCTCACCCCTGCCTGCGTGGGCGCAAGAAAATAGGGGTGAATGCGTCGGGCAGTGTCTTGGCCTTCCAAGGTGGGGCGTTGGCAGGCGAAGAGGCCCAGCTCCCGCCGGCTGACCACCTGGTTAAAGGCCACCAGCAGACGGGTGGCAGGCGTGGTTTCCCACAGGTACTGCGTCAGCAGATAGGTGAGTACCCCGGCATAGAATCCCGGCCAAGCAGCTTCTGCTGCCAAGTCCTGGGGAGTGGTGGCCGAAATCAGCAAGCCCTTGGGCGGAGACGGCCAAACCCGCTGGGGTTCCGAGGAGTCCGAGATCGCGGCTGGGGGACGGGAACGCAGTTGCAAGTTGCCTCGCACCGACGGCGAGACATAGGTAAAGCCACAGTCCAGAAGGGTGGTGATCTGGGCAGTGCCCAAGCCTTCCAAAAGCCGGAAAAAGCTGTCTAGCTCCATTGCTGCCACTCCCTCAGAGCCAGACAACAGCAGCACCGGCTGCCAACAGTTGGGCGCGGATCCCAGCCGCCACTGGCCATAGCCGCTAAACTGCACCACTACCGTTTCAGCCGTGTGACCTTGACCCCCCAAGTGCTCTGCAAAGGCCGATTGGATCCCAGCCGGCGTGGCTGCCCCATCGGTAAGGGTGAGAATGTCTGCCGGGTCAAAACCAAAGCGATAGAGGAGTAGCTCCCGCTGCAACTCCACATCTGTCAAACACCCTTGTAGCGCGGATCCCTCGCCAAGGTAGCGGTTAATACCGATGAGAACAGCCAGCTTGCGGGAGCCAGCCGCCAAAGCTTGCCCATATCGCTCAGCCCGGCCCCTCAACCAGCCAGGGGATAGGCCAAGACCGGCAGCAACCAGGAGGAGTTTTTGCAGAAAAGACCGCCTTTCCATGTTGACCCTCTGGGCTGACCCCCGGCCCAACGACTACCCCATCGGCCAGCGAGCCACAGCTAAACTTTGCACTGGAATCTGTTGCTGCCTATTTCAGGATATCCCCATCCACACAGCTTTTTCCCGAGATCGAGTGACAGTTTTTGGCGTTTTCTTTGCATTCCTTATCAATCAAACCTCCGCTACTTCCCATGGGGATCCCACGGCAGCGCTCTTCTGTCAGCTAGAAATCGCAGGAGCCCCGCACTGTACCCGTAGGGTCAGTGTCGGGAGGAATGCGGAAGTT
>NZ_JANSIL010000139.1:0-15728 GCF_047462015.1 Synechococcus sp. R5-13
CGAAACTTAGCTGTCCTCTGGGGCCGCTAGGGATTGGGATAAAGCCCGCACCCTGCGCATAGCGCGGGTGTCGGGTAGTTTACTAGCCTTTTTATTGCTTCATGGAGTGGGGTGACGGCTTAGGTTTTGCGTGGGTATGTTGACCCTGCGCATACAGCGCGGGGCTTCTCGGCGGTTTAGCTAAAATAGGCTAGAGAGCAGCTGCAAGACTCCGCAGGGTTGCAAAGCAACACCCCAATGGGGAGATGCCCATCTTCTCATCACCAGAACAAACTCTACCCTGCATCTTTTGAGCGGGCCAACCCAACTGAAGCTGACAACTTGAGCGCATGAAAGCCGTAGTCATGAGTGTGCCCGGCGGGCCAGAGGTTCTGCAGCTCCGAGAAGTACCTGAGCCCCAAATTCGCGGCGAGCGGGAGCTGCGCATCCGTCTGAGGGCAGCCGGCGTCAACCCCATCGACACCAAACTGCGGCAACGGGGCACCTTCTATCCAGAGGAGATGCCCGCCATTTTGGGGTGTGACGGTGCCGGCGTTGTGGAAGCCGTGGGATCCGGAGTTAGGCACTTTGCGGTGGGAGACGAGGTGTACTTCTGCCACGGGGGTTTGGGCAAGCAGGCGGGGAATTACGCCGAGCTGATCGTGGTGGACGAGCGTTTTGTGGCTCCCAAGCCCAGAACTCTGAGCTTTGCGGAGGCTGCTGCTGCCCCGCTGGTGCTGATCACCGCCTGGGAAGCGCTTTACGACCGGGGGCGTCTCCAGGCCGGCCAAAGTGTGCTCATCCACGGGGGAGCGGGTGGAGTTGGCCATGTGGCCATTCAACTGGCCCGTCTACGGGGATCCAAAGTGGCCACCACCGTGAGCACCCCGGAAAAGGCAGAGTTTGTCCATTCCCTAGGCGCCGGCTTGCCCATCTTCTACCGGCAGACAGACTTTGTGCGCGCCGTTTTGGACTGGACAGGGGGAGAGGGGGTGGATCTTGCCCTAGATACCTTGGGCGGCAAGCTACTGGAGCAGACCTTCCCCGCAGTGCGCGTGTACGGAGATATCGTCACCCTGCTGGCTCCGGCTCCGGAGACGGACTGGCGGGTGGCCCGCGACCGCAACCTGCGGGTGGGATTTGAGCTGATGCTCACCCCGATGCTGAAAAGCCTGACCAACGCCCAACAAAATCAGGCGGAAATCCTCAGGCAATGTGCCCGCCTCATCGACCAAGGCCAACTGCGGATCCAGCTCAGCCACACCTTTCCTCTGGCCGAAGCGGCTGCCGCCCACCGGTTGCTGGAGCAGGGATCCGTTCTGGGCAAAATTGCCTTAACCATCCCCGAGTAGGCATGCTGGAGAAAGCCCGTTGAGGATCTGCCCATGGTTGCTCCTCTCACCCCCCACCTGCTGGAGAACGAGAGCTTCTACGAAAATGCCCTCTGCTGGCTAGGGCGACCCCAGACGGCCTATCGACTGTTGAGCGAAGCAGTTTTTCCTGCCATCTCCTCTTGGGTGCGGGGGGAGGTAGATAGCCACTCTTTTAACCACTGGCAACTGGAGGATGTGCGCACCTTTCTGTATCCGGTGGTGGCTCTGGGGGATCAAGAAACCCTTGTTCTCTCCAGTGAAGCCCTGCTCCTCTGCGGCATCGGCAACTACTACAACCCCTGCGACTTGGCCATTGTGGTGTTCGTGCAGCAGCCCCAAGAGCTGTTCAGCCAACTGATGCAGCGCATCCGCCGGGCCGAAGCCACCATCAGCCGCGGGCCAGATGTGCGCATGCTCTCGGAACAGGTGAACCTGGCCAAGCGCGGACAAGACTACATCAACACCAAATATCTGGTCTGGCCCTACGCTCTTTCCGGTGCTGCTCAAGATACGCTAATTCAGCAGGGGATCAGCCTCATCCGTCTTTCCCCCCAAGAAGCCGCCTTGCCCTTTAAGGAATAGGTGGAGGACAATCTGCTCTGTCGGCGGAAGATAGGGATCCCCGTCCAAGCCCTTTTTCCATCTCTATCGTTTTTCATGGTCGATACCCACCTGCCCCCCTTGATCCAAGCGATGCTGGATCCCGCCTTCTACCCTCATCCGGTACGGGATCCCATTCGGCTTATTCAAACCCACATTTCCTATATTCTGCTGACAGGCGACTATGCCTATAAAGTGAAAAAGCCTTTGGACTTTGGCTTTTTGAACTTCACCACCCTGGAGAGGCGGCGCCACTTTTGCCAAGAAGAGCTGCGCATGAACCAGCGCGGTGCTCCCGGCCTTTATCTGCAAGTGTTGCCCATTGTCCAGACCGATGGCCGATTTCAGTTCAACAGCAGCGGCGAGCCCATAGAATACGCTCTGCAAATGCGGCAATTTCCCCAAGAGCAACTGTTCAGCAACCTGTTTGAGCGGGGAGAGCTAACGCCGTCCTTGATGGAGGAGCTGGGGCGGGTGGTGGCGACGTTTCATGCCCAAACCGAGACCAACGACTACATCCGCAGCTTTGGCCGGCCAGAACGGGTGCGAGAAGCCTTTGACGAGAATTACGCCCAAACCCAGCGCTACGTCGGCGGCCCACAAACAGCTCAGCAATATCGAGAAACCCAAGCCTACACCGATCGCTTTTTTGCCGAGCAGCAGGAGCTGTTTCAACAAAGAATAGAACAAAACCGCATTCGCGAATGCCACGGAGATTTACACCTGGGCAACATCTGTTTTTGGGAAGGGAAGATCCTGCTTTTTGATTGCATCGAGTTTAATGAAGCCTTCCGCTTTGTGGATGTCATGTACGACATATCCTATGGGGTGATGGATTTGGATGCCCGCCATCGCCCCGATCTGGGAAACGCCTATTTGAACACCTACCTGGAAGAAACCGGAGATTGGGAAGGGTTGAAGATCTTGCCTATTTACCTCAATCGGCAGGCCTACGTGCGGGCCAAGGTCACCTCTTTTTTGCTGGAGGATCCCACGGCAACAGAGGAAGCTAAGGCCACGGCCTTCAGTACCGCCGCCCGCTATTACCGTCTTGCCTGGGAATACACCCTCCCCAAGCAGGGGCAATTGTTCCTGATGTCAGGATTGTCGGGATCCGGCAAAAGCACGGTAGCCCGCCACTTGGCCCGTCAGCGGGGGGCCATTCACATTCGCTCCGATGCGGTGCGCAAGCATTTGGCCGGGATCCCTCTGCGGCAACGGGGGGGGCCGGAGGTTTATACCCCGGAGATGACCGATAAAACCTACCGCCGCTTGGTGCAGTTGGGAGTAGAGCTGGCCCAGGAAGGCTACACCGTGATTCTGGACGCCAAGTTTGACCGGCAAGCCCTGCGGGGGATGGCCATTGAGCAGGCCCAACGCCAAGGGATCCCACTGCGCATCCTCCACTGCTACGCCCCTGAACCTGTTTTGCGGGAGCGCCTGCAACGCCGCAGCCCAGCTCCTCAGCCCCTCTTGGCCCCAGCCGGCTGCATCGATGGAGATCAGCAGCACTCTGCCGACATTGCTGATGCCACCGCCGAGATGCTCTCCCAACAGCAGGCCCACTGGCAGGATTTTTCCGATTCGGAACGGCCTTTTTTAAAGGTTTTGGATACCAGCCAAGATTGGCCATCTCAACTTCAGCAGGTCTAGATCTCGACTCAAACTGCACAAAGTCCAGAGAATTAACATCAGCAAGATGGATTTTGCCGTTTCTGGGTTAGAGAATGGCAGCAGCTTTTTTGGGCAGGGATCCCTTTCCAAAGTAGAGGTCAAAATTGGGTCTAAAGCTCTGTCCTATTGGTACGCAGTTCGCCTCGGCGGGCCATAGACCTGAGAGAGACGGTAGGCTGAGGGGCATGTTGACGTGTCTGTGCAGGCCCACCCTTTTCCCATCCCACTCGACCAGAACTGACCACGTGCAGGAGGATCCCACGGTGAGCGATGTAACTCCAGATGACCTACGCCTGATGCTCCTGTTTGAGGGCTTTCCTCCTGAGAGGCTAGAGCCTCTGGCCGGGCAAATGTCGTTGCGCTCCCACCCGGTCAACCAGGCCATCTTGTTACAAAATGACTGGGGTAACGCCGTTTATTTCATCCTGGAAGGGTGGGTCAAGATTCGCACCCATGATCTCGAAGGCCGGGAGATCACCCTCACCATTCTTGGTCCAGGGGAAATCTTCGGGGAAATGGCTGCTTTGGACGAAGCGCCTCGCTCTACCGACGTTGTAGCTCTAACCGCCACCAAAGTCGGTTGTCTGTCGGCCCAACACTTCCTGGCTTTTTTGGCTTCTGATCCTCAGGCCGGCATCCGCCTTGCTCAGCTCATGTCGCGCCGCTTGCGGCAGATCAACCGTCGTCTGCAGTTGCGCGAGGCCAGTAGTACGGCCCGTGTTGCCGATATCCTGCTGTTCTTGGCCGAATCCCGTGGCCGGGTTAGCCGAAGTGGCGTAGAGATCCCCAACTTGCCCCATCGGGAGCTGAGCAGCCTAAGTGGCCTAGCCCGGGAAACGGTCACTCGCGTCCTGTCCAAGCTGGAGCAAGAGGAGCTGATCCGCCGGGATCGCAACCGAGATGTTCTCTGCATCCCCCAGATGGAGGCTTTGGAGAAATTGATTGGCTAAATTGGGGGCGCCACCAGTTGTCAAAACCCCCCTCGACATCGTAAGATAGTAGGTCCAGAGCCGGGATAGCTCAGTTGGTAGAGCAGAGGACTGAAAATCCTCGTGTCACCAGTTCAAGTCTGGTTCCTGGCATCTGGTATGAGTATGCTGAGGCGGGCTTGGGTCAACGACCTAAGCCTTTTTGCTATGTCGGTCTGGGGAGTTCTGCTCTTCTCTCTTCACGTGTATGCACATATAGCCACACAGCTCCGGGACTGAAGAAAATTGTTGTAGGAATCCTCACCTCAAGCATAGGCAAGTTATAATCCCGGCAGCCTCTGTGGAGATTGCTCTCTTATGTCTGTAAAGCTCCTGCCTCAGTGTGAGAACTTGAAAGAGCAGGTTGAAGCTATCCTGCAACTCTGGCATCAGGATTCCACTTTTTCAGGCAAGCAAGATACCACTCGGATTCAAGCTTCCCTCAGCAAAGCTATTTCTCCAACCTTCGAGATTGTCTTTGCCGGTGCTTTCAGTGCTGGCAAGTCTATGCTAATCAATGCCCTCTTAGAAAGAGAGCTTCTCTACAGCGCCGAAGGGCACGCCACAGGGACAGAGTGCTACATCGCCTACGCAGAGCCAAATGCGGAGAGGGTAGTGCTCACTTTTCTTAGCGAGCAGGAAGTGCAAGAACAGATGACCGCCTTCTGCGCTTTCCTAAACTTGGCTCCGTCACTCAGCAGGCTGGAAGACACTGCACTGAATCCCCTGAAGGAGCGTGCTGAGGCTATTATTCAGCAGGAGGGAGGCAAAAGCAAGTCAGAGCGGGCAAAGCAGGCGGATGCCCTCCGCTTGTTGATTACAGGTTTCCAGCAGAACCGGGACAAAATTCACCCTACCGAGAACAAAGTCTTCTCGATGGAGCAGCTCAACTTCGGCAACCTAAGAGAAGCTGCGGGTTTTACCCGGCGCGGCGCCAATAGCGCAGTTTTGCGAAAGGTGGAATACTATTGCCACCACCCCTTGCTGGAAGATGGAAACGTTATTGTCGATACTCCTGGGATCGATGCTCCAGTCAAAGCGGATGCAGAGCGTACTTATCGAAAAATTGCCGATCCGGATACGTCCGCAGTTGTTTGCGTTCTCAAGTGTGCTGCAACGGGTGAGCTGACCAAGGAAGAGACAGAGCTTATTGAGCATATTCAAAGTAATGACAGCATCAGGGATCGGGTCTTCTATGTGTTTAACCGGATTGATGAGACTTGGTACAACGCACAACTAAAGCAGAGACTAGAAAACATTATCGACCAGCAATTTCGTCAGCTCCGCGTATTTAAGACAAGCGGCCTTCTCGGCTTCTATGGTTCCCAGATCAAGGCAACTACCCCCGAGGATCGATTTGGACTGGATACAATCTTTTCAGAAAGCATCAAAGAATTGGGTGGTGAGGAAGAAACGCCCCAGTTTGTCAGCGAGTTTAATAAGTACTGCACGTCGGGTAGGTTGGTTGGATCCCCGTTCCGCCCTTCTGTACATGGGTATGATACACCAATAAATAACTACGTTCGGATTCTGAGGGAGTGGGGAAAGCCTCTGATTGACTACATGATCAAAGATAGCGGCATCGAGGACTTTCGAGCTGGGATCACTCGTTATTTAACGGAAGAAAAGCGGCCACAGCTATTTTCCGCGCTGGCCGATGATTTGCAACCTCTCTGCATCGAGATGAGGAAGTCCTATCTAGATCTCTACCGAGACATTGATAGCCAGCCCAAAGAGATTGACAGCATGATTTCCTATGAGCTGACGCTGATCAATCAGCAGCTAGCCAGTATTGGCCGAGAGTTTGACGAGCATATCCAGACAGTAGTCAATAAAGTTATTAACGGAGAAAACAAAGAATTTGAGAACGATTTCCATAAATTGAAGACTAGGATGGTACGGAGGCTAGATGAGCTTTTGGATACTTTTTCGTTGGACAATGTTTACAGTCAAGCCGTTCGCATTCGTCCCCGCAACTCCACAGCTCCATTCTTAGCTGTATTGGTCGAAGCCTTTTACTATTTGTCCAACCATCTAGAGGACATCCTGGTAGAATCAGCCAGCACGCTTGTAGAGAACTTCTTTCGTCGCCTTGTTGATGAAGTTCGCAGCTCGAGCTACTACAGGCAGTTGTTTCGCCTACTGGGATCCGATGGGGACTTAGAGAAAAAGCTTCTTTTGGTTAAGGAGGTAACTTTGAGTTCTCTTGTCAATGGTGCCCGAAAAGAGTGCGACCGCTACCTCAGAGAAAGTCCCCGCTTCTACGACGAAGGAACATTCTCGATCTACCAGTTTCGAGAAGTCCTAAAGCAAACCAGCCAATCTTATGACATCTCTGCTATTCGCGACGCAGAGCCTGGAATCCGACAATTACTCAAGCTTGACTTTGAGCCGAAAATTAGCCAGACAGTGCGTTCTAGCTTCCGACAAGAGACCAACAATACTCTAAAAACTCAGCTATTGCCGGTTGCCAAGCAAGTAGCCGATGAGATTTTACAAAAGTACCCAGAAGCAAAGCAGTTCATGGAAGCAACTCTCAGAAAAGAGGCTGAAGAGAAAATTGCGCTTAACCAACAGCGGCTGAAAGAACTGGAGGCAAGCATAGACAAGTACAACCAAGCTGTTTCTGGGATCAACCTCTGCCTGCAGGCTTTGGGCCTCAATCGCGAGATGCTGCCCTTGATTACTCGTCCTGAGCCTTCCTCTGTTGGTGAGTCAGTTCAAATTTTGGCAAGTCTTCCTGAACAGCAAGTAGGTGACAGCAATGCAAGCGAAGCAGTCGCTCTTGGTCGTTCTACACCCATAGACGAGAGTTTTCCAGAGTTGGATAGCATTCTCGATGATTTGAGATAGAGCGGCTTGATCCAGATAAAGTCATGGGATCCAAATCGATACCTCTACAGCAGCACCCAGAAGGGATCCTCTCCGTAGGGGAGAAAGCTTTCAAGGTTGCCAACTTGGTCAAAGCAGCCCAAGAGGACTTGACCAAGAAAGAAGAGCTGCATCGCTTGTTCATTGCGGCCTTGAGATCCTCAGGGATCCTGCCGCCGGAAGACTTGCTCAACATTGCCAGTAGCCTTCTTGCTCCCAAGCCAGAAGAAAAATTGTTGCAAGAAGCGAAGTGGTTTGGGCAGGGACTTGCTTGTCAGCTCTTGGTGCCGGGCAAGAAAGATTGGGAAAAAGGCAGAGTCAGATTGCGGATCACTGTAGAGTTTGAGCCAGAGGATACAGTCTCAGAGGGCGGCAGTGGATCCCCTCTGGATGACCTTCGCGAAAGTGAGAGCTAGCCTAAGCCAGAGAGACATAGAGGGGGTTGGGCAAGTGTCAAGTAATGATCAATCTCAGGAGTGCTTTGTTGAGCTAGATATTTTCCAAAATACTGTCATTGATATAGGAGGACGCCTAATCTACTCGCAAGAGTTTGCTCAGGTGTACTCAGAGATTGTTTATGAGAGTATCAGATCCTACTTATCCAGCAAACTTAGCGAAAAGGGAGTCTCGATTCTATGGAGCAACTTGAACGGAATAACTAACGTGAAAGGAATTCCTGCTAAACTCTTACGTCCTGGCTCACCGTGGATTGTTGTCTCTATGTCTTGAGGTCGATAAGATGACAAAAACATCCATTAATCTTAGCCAACTGGGAGACGGAGTTATCACTTTTATCAACAAGAACAATAAGCAGAAAGTCTACATGATTTCCAAGCTTTGCGATTCTATCAATTCTTATTTCCTGAGGTTTGACCAAATGGGAAGCGGACTAAACAGTCACTTGAGTTCGTCTGAGATACAAACAGGTATTCCCTATGAAGATCAGGTTCATTTTTTCCATAAAGGAGTTCCATGCTCGATTCTTTCTCCTAAAACTAACGGTTGGCAGACCGGTAGAGTAAAAGTAAGAGTAGAAGTTACGATTGACTTTTATCCTGACAATCCTGAATTTCTGATAAAAGAACCCGACCAAGAGATATTAGAACCTCTAGATGAAAAGTCTCCACTGGACGATCTTCGCAGTATGGATGAATAACGATGAAAGAAAGAAAATCCGGCGAAAGGATTCTAATTCCAGCAGCCGTGCGGGAGTATGTTTTCCAAAGAGATGGCTTCCGTTGTCGCGGTTGCGGAAAGTCGCCCCCAGAGGTTCAGCTTCAGATCGATCACATCATCCCCATTGCCCAAGGGGGCAGTAACGATATCAGCAATCTGCAAACGTTGTGCAAAACCTGCAACCGACGCAAAAAGGATCGACGGGATCCCCGCTTTCGCCGCCACTTTGACTGGTAAGTTCTTAATCCTTTGCCCATTTTCTCTCTACAAAGCAGGAGAGCTTTCTGCCGCAAAAATAATGCTAGACAATAGGCGGGAAACTCAAAAACGGCATTCGGGTCAGGACTCCCGGCGCTGAGCCGACTTCAACTTCCAGCCCCTCGGCAGGATTGAATTTGGTGCGCACGTATCCCAATCCCAGGTACTCTTGCGAAGTTAGGCCTGCACTGGTCAGCAGCCCAATCTTTTCCCCCTGCCGCAAAATCTCTGTGCCAGGATGAGCTTCTCCTTGGAGGCGGATCCCCCACAAAGTTTGCCGAATGCGCCGGTAGGTTACCTGCTTGGCCAAGACTTCCTGGCCAACGTAGCAACCTTTGTCAAGGGAAACAGCTCGCCACAGGCCGGCTTCTAGGGGGTTGTAGTCTGAGGTCAGCTCTCGGTCGGCGGCGGGGCGACCTGCTTCTAGGCGGAGGACTTCCCACAGCTCAGGTGGGGCCAGCTTGGCTCCGGCTTGGAGCAAGCATTCTTCAAGAGCGACTTTCTGGTCAATGGTGCCCCAGAGGGTAAACCCCGGCTGGGCAAGACCCGTGCCACAAGCCAGATGGACAGGGATCCCCTGGATCTCCACGGCGCAGTGCTCATTGAGCCTGGTCGGAATCTCTTCTGAGCTCACCACTTTCTCCAGGAGAGCCTGACTCTGGGGGCCGAGCAACCCAAAACCAAAGGTCTGGTCCGTCTCATCTTTCAACTCTGCTCCCCGCACCAAAGGCAGCATACGCCCCAAACTCTGCATCAGCAGGCTGCGCCGCTGGGGCGAAGTCCAGATCCAGCAGTCTTCTTCTCCCGCGTACACCGTGGCCAGATCCAGGATGCCAGCGGTGGGGGTCACGAAAACCGTGTCGGCCCCCTGCCCTGGCTTGAGGGCCTTCAGATTTTGGGTGCTTTGGTTGTGCAGATAGTCCAAGCCTGGGGATCCCTTCATGCGCAAGCGGCCCCACCCGGAGCGGTCTAGAAGCAGGGATCCCGTCTGTGCAACGGGTTGGCCCTCTGTGGAAACAGCAGCTAGAAGAGACATCGCTCACCCCAGAGATGGGCTTTGGTTTTCTTCTCTACCCTAGAATAGGCTAGTTCACCCTACCGTCTGTGGCAGACCCCCGGCGTACTGAACTGTGATTGAGGTTGAAGTCCACCAACAGTTGCGGCAGCTTTTGCGGCAGTCTCCCGAAGCCCTGTGGCCCCACCAGTTGACGATGGCTCGCATGGTGGCGCGGGGGTTGCGGCTGGGTCGCAGCACCTTGATCCAGGTGCCCGCTGGGGGTCAGCACCGCCTCAGTTACCTGCTGCCGGCCCTGATGTGGCCCAACCCCACCTTGCTCTGTGCCACAGCTCCTGTGCAGGCGCAAATTTTGGGGGAAGAGATCCCCTGGCTACAGCACACCCTGCAGTTGCATAAGCCCGTCCTGCAAAAAGACCGCTGGCCGGATCCCGATTTCCAGGGGTTGCTGTTGGTGGATCCCCTGGATTGGCTGCAAGCTCGCTTGAGAAAGGGATCCTCGCAAGTGCCGACAGGGATCCCTTTGATCCTGGATGGAGCCGAAGACCTGGAAGATTGGGCCTACCAGGCGCTAACGGTGACCCTGGAAGCCAGCCATTGGCAACAGCTCCGGCAAATCTTCCCTGCCGAGGCGGAGCAGCTCTCCCAGGTTCAGGTCAATTTGTCCCTGCAGCTTTTGCGGCGGCCTCTTTCCCGCTGTCTGCTTCATGCGGATGAACAGGTTCACCTGGATGCTGTGCTGTCTTTGGTGACAGGCTACCCCGGCTGGCTGCCGGATCCCTGGGATCAAATCCGCCGAAGACTTAGCTCTGAGCGGGATCCCGTCTCCAAATGGATTTGGTGGGCCGAAACCGACCGAGAAACCGGTCGCCTCACCCTTCACCACAGCCCGGCGGCTCTGCAGGATTGGTTGGCCCCCATTTGGGCCACACAGCCGGTGGTGATTATTGGGGAAGCGCTGGATCTGGATCGCCAGGCGGAAACCTATCGGCGACGGTTGGGCTTGCCGGATCTGACGCCGCTGCGGTTTGCCTCAGGCGAGGGTTGGCCACGTTCTGGCGGGGCGGAGCTTTCCCTTTACTTGCCGCGCCTCCCCCTGCCCAACAGCCCTCTATTTCAGGATCACCTGCTGCAAGAGCTGAAAAACTTGATCCCTCAGGCGCAGGGCTTCGTGGTGGTGTTGGTGTCAGATCAACCTCTGCAGGCACAGGTGGGGGCGGCTTTGGCTGCCGAATTCGGCTCGCGGGTGCGGGTAAACAGCCCTTTTCCGGGCGAAAAGGGCATTTTGGTCTGCGACTGGCCCTACTGGCTACACCACAAGGCCGGCTTGCCTCGCCCGGAACTGATGGTGATCACCACTTTGCCCTTCCCTTCTGTGGAAGACCCAAGGGTGGCCGGACGGGTGCAATATCTGCAACGCACCCAGCAGGACTGGTTCCGTCAGTACCTTTTGCCGGTGGCCGCTGCCCAGTTGCAACGGGCTGTTGCGCCTCTGCGGCAAAGCTCTGATTCGGGAGAAGATTCCAGCTCATCCACCCGATGGGTGGCCATTTTGGATAGCCGCATCATTGCCCGCAGCTACGGCGTCTCTCTTCTCAATGCCTTGGGGCCAACTTTGCGGGTCGAGCAGCGCAGCCAACTGTTTGTTTAGGGATCCCTGGGCCTCTTGCTCGAGTTGATGGGATGTATGGTCATTTTAAACAGGAATGAAACATTTCTGTCCAGCTCCTCTCTCCCTCTGGGAGAAGGTCTGGGGGTGGCCGCGGAAGCAGCGCGGAACGCCTGGGGAGTGTCTCAATCTAGTTTGGAATGACTATATTGAGGATTTTTTGGCTTGAGCGACTGAGAGAAGGCTTGCTCAGCATAGAGGGGAGATTTGTATCCTAGAGAGCCAAAGTCAACTGGGATCCAAGCTATTCTGAGGGTGAATCACTCCTACTCACCTTCTTCTCATGATCAGTCCTGCTCTCAGCTCCGATACAGCACTGCGCACGCAAGCAGTTTGGAAGCCATTGCGGCAGGCCATTGTGGAAAGCTCGGGTTTTCGGGGATGGCTCCAGGGCCGGGAGTTGCCCACTCAGGAAGCAGAGCTGGATCAACTGGTGCATAGCTACCTCGAGCAAACCTTGTCTCACCTGGCCTATTAGGATCCCCAGAGTCCCAGCCAGAGGGGCAAGGTCAGCAAGGCGGCCAAGTACCCCACGGCCAAGGCAGTTACGGTAATTTCCCGATCCAAGTCGTATTCTTCCGTGAGCACCAGGGTGGCGATGGCGGGGGGCATACCGCTCTGCAGGACCAGCACCAGCTTGGCCAGAGGCGGGTAGGGGGTGAAGGCAAGGCCGATTCCCACCAAGAGCGGCACAATCACAATTTTGATCAAGAGGGCCACTCCGGCGGCAAGAAAGGATCCCCAGCGCTTCACCTGGGCCAATCGCATCCCCAGGATCATCAAACTGAGCGGGATCATGCTCCAGGCAAAAGCCGCCAACCCTTGAGAGAGCCAACCCGGCAGGGGTTCGCGGGTCAGCAGTAGGCCCATAGCAAAAGACCAGAGGGCAGGGGTGCGCAAAATGTGGAGGCCCACCTGCCAAGGTTGGGCATGGGAACTGCCGTGGCGGCTGGCCACCCACACGCCAAACCCGTAGGCCATGAACAGAGTGCCCAGCAGATCATAGAACAGGGCCCAGCCAAAGTAAGCCCTTCCGGCCACAGCCAGACAGATGGGATAGCCCAAATACCCGGTGTTCCCCAGGGTGGCGGTTAGGTGAAAGCTGCCCTGCTGGGCACTGCTCCAACAGTTGTGGCGCTGCCACCACAGCCAAGCGCTGGTCAAGGCAAACCCCAGCCCCACCGACAGCCAGCAGATCAGGGGAGCAACCCAGATTTGACCCGACAGATCCACTCCCTGCATAAACCCAACAATGCTGAGGGGCACTCCCACCCAAAACATGAATCGCCCCAAGGCGTGGGGATCCAGCCAACGATTCCAGCCGCCGGGCAGCCCCTTCTGGAGAGCAAACCCCAGCAGCGTCCAGCCCAGCAAGGGAGGATAAACCTGAAAAAGGGTGTTGAGCACGCTCAAGAGGGAGAGGGAAGGGATCCCTAGGCAGGGATCCGCCGGGGTTCTTCACGTAGAGCGAAGATGCGTTGAATCACCTCTTCAACAACGCGGTCTGGGGTAGAGGCACCGGAGGTAATGCCGATTTGCACCGGCCCATCGGGTAGCCACCCTTCGGTAACCGTCGGGTCTTGGTGAAGGGGCTTGTGGCGGATGCGGTTGTTGGGTTGGATGCAGTCGGGGCCATCGATGTGGAAGGAAGGCAAGCCCTTGGCCAGGGCAATTTCCTGCAGGTGGGTGGTATTCGAGGAATTAAACCCCCCGATCACCACCACCACATCCAAAGGCTGCTCCAGCAGCTCGAACATGGCGTCCTGCCGCTCTTGGGTGGCATTGCAGATGGTGTTGAAGCTCATGAAGTGATTGTCCAATTCCTGGGGGCCATATTTGCGCAGCATGGTGGTCTCAAAGAGCTTGGCAATGGCGCGGGTCTCCCCTTCCAGCATCGTGGTTTGGTTGGCGATGCCGATCCGCTCTAGATCGCGATCCGGATCAAAACCGGGGGAAGTGGCCTTGCCGAAGCGCCGCCGAAATTCTGCCGCATCTCCGCCCTGCAAAATGTAGCGGGCGACCCATTCCGCTTCTTCCAGGTTCAGCACCACCAGGTACTTTTCGGCAAAGGAGCTGGTGGCTACGGTTTCCTCGTGGTTGTACTTGCCGTGGATGACAGAGGTGAATTGAGCCGCGCGGTGCTTGTCCACTTGGTTCCACACGCGGGAAACCCAGGGGCAGGTGGTATCGACAATCTCATTGCCCTGCGACCGAAAAAACGCCATTTCCGATGCACTTGCCCCAAAAGCAGGCCAAATCACCACATCTTGGGGCCGGATCTGAGAGAAGTCCTTCTTGCCGTCTGGGCCTTTCTCCACAAAGCGGATCCCCATCTCCTTCAGGTGCTGGTTTACCAAAGGGTTGTGGATGATCTCGTTGGTGATCCACAGTTGCCGATCCGGAAAGCGTCGCCGCGCTTCATAGGCATATTCCACCGCCCGTTCCACACCCCAGCAAAAGCCAAAGGCTTTGGCCAGGTGAATGGTGATGTCACCCCGCTGATAGCGGTAGGACTGGGCACGGATTTGCTCCACAAGGGGGCTTTTGTAGGTGGTTTGCAGCTCCAGTTGAGCCTGATCCTTGTGTTCTTCAAATCCCTTGGCAAAGTAGGTGCTGGATCCGCGCAGGGCTTTGCGCAGGGCCCGTGGGTCTTGGGGAGAGCTATCCGGGGAAGTAGGTTGGAAATAAGCCATGGTTACGGTTGGAGATACGCACTGCTCAAGCAGACGGCGAAGGGATCCTTTCTCAGCTTACGCCCAGTCTCGCATCGGTGGGCCATTCCAGCATGCTTTCCCTAGGGCCAGCGACAAGATTGTCAAGTCAACTATAGAATTGCAGGGGATCGAAGCTGTTGAGCCAAAGCCAGAAAGCAGAGGGATCCCTTTGGGAATTGGCCGTTATTGGGGCGGTTGATCCTGCATTTCCAGTTGGCGCACCCGCTCTTGTAATTGGCGGGCGGTGGCAGAAAAGCTGCGCCCAGGCCAGAGGAGAGAGCCCAGCCCCACCGTCAACAGGCCCAGGCCGACGGCCACGGCGATGAGGAATCCCAAGGGCAGCTCCACCGAGCGCCACATTAAGAAATGTACGGTCAGGGTGGTGGGGTTTTGCCCGGCCAGGACTGCCACTCCCAAAGCCAGCAGCAGTGTCAAGACCAAGTTGAACAGCAGCAACATCAGGGATCCCGTCGCAACAGTTCCATTCTGCCTTGTCTGCTGGGGGGGTGGCTCAAGCCCGCACACTCCCGTCGGGTAGGGTGGCTCCGCTGAGGTCAGCGCCGGTCAGCACTGCTCCGCCGATTTTTGCCCCGCTTAGATCGGATCCCTGCAGTTGTGCACGGGTTAGCTTGGCTTCCCAAAGGTAGGCACCGTGCAAGTTGGCTTCCCGCAAGTCGGCAAAGCTGAGATCCGCGCCGATCAAGTTGGCTTCCCAAAGATTGGCCCCGCGGAGGTTGGCCCCCATCAAGTTGGCCGAGCTGAGATCGGCGCCGCGCAAATCGGCTTCCTGCAGGTTAATGCCACTCAGCTTGCCAAAGGAGAGGTTGGCCCCTCTCAGATTCACCCCTTGCAAGTTGGAGCGCACCAAGTCCACCCCCACCAGGTTGGATTCTTGAAAGTTGCGCTCGCCAGAGGCATATTCTGTCAGCAGCTCGTCAGCAGTTGTCACTCGGGGCATGGCCGGATACTGCCATCCGTGCGTTAAGCTTAACAATTTCTGGCTGCTCAACGGGGTACTGATGACCGCTCCGAAAGACCTACGAAACGCTAACAAACACTTCCAGAGTGTTCAGTGCCTGTCGCGTCTCTGCTTTCTTCCTGCTTCCACGACTCGTGACTGGTAGTAAGCTTCAGGCTTACCACCCCGCCAGAGGAATCTCCACAGGCGTCTCTTTCCCCAGAGCTTGGGGTAGTTGAGCGCTTTAAGTAGCACTCAAAATACCACCGCACCAGGTTCAGCGCTGCATTGCGGTCGCGGTCTATCCCCAGACCACAACACGGGCAGCGAAATACCCGCTCGCTGAGTGGCATCTTCTGTTTGTGGCCACACCGTGAACACAGTTGGCTGGACGGATAAAACTTATCCGCCACCACCACCTGACAGCCGTAGAGCCGGGCCTTGTACTCTAGCTGTCGCCGTTCGCGATAGCG
>NZ_JANSIL010000140.1:0-7309 GCF_047462015.1 Synechococcus sp. R5-13
GAATGTGATTGCGCTCTTGGGGGCTGTCGTAAACCAGCCTAGAGGTTCGGGCCTGTTTTGTTCTCTGGTAAAGCAGAGCAGGCCCAGGGCTACTGAAAGCCCGCTCCGTACCGCTTAGCGGTCGGAGCCGGGTAGTTTACTGCTGCCTATCCATTACGCCCAAGTCTGGTCACTCTTGAGGGTAATGGGGGAGCAACAACCTATTGGTTGAATCCATGGGATCCCAACCGGCGGGCCACCAGGGCGGGAAGTTGAGCCAACGGGATCCCTTCCAGAACTTCTGCTGCAAAAGCGCAGGTGAGAAGTTGCCTGGCCTCAGCTTGGGGAATACCCCGGCTTTGCAGATAAAAGATCTCTTCCGCCTCCAGTTGGCTGACGGTGGCCCCGTGGGCACACTTGACGTTGTCGGCAAAGATCTCCAGTTGTGGCTGGGTGTTGACCCGCGCTTTGGGGCCTAGGAGCAGGTTGCGGTTGGTCTGGGCGGCGTCCGTCAGTTGGGCCTCTCGGCTCACCAGAATCCGTCCGCTGAAGACCGCATGGGCCGTCTCGTCCACAATGCACTTGTGCAATTGGCGGCTGCTGCCGTGGGGGGCCTGATGCACCAGGCGGGAGTGGGTGTCGCTGTGCTGGGATCCCTTCAGCAGCGTTAGCCCCTGCAGTTGGGTGTGGGCCTGGGCTCCGGCTTGGGTGATCTCCAGGTTGTGGCGAGAAAACCGGGATCCCCACTGAATCGCCTGGAGGCGGTAGTGGCTGTCGCAGCTTTGGCGCACGGCGGTCTTGTTGATGTGGAAGGCTGGGGATCCCTGCCTTTGCAAAATCACATGGTGCAAACGAGATCCCTCTGCCAGGGCGATCTCCGTAACCGCGTTGCCAAAGGGGATCCCGGATCCCAGGGATACATGATCTTCGATCAGCGTGAGGGAGCTGTGGGCTTGCAAAGACAGCAGGCAGCGGGGCTGGGCCAAAACGGCCTCTCCCTCAGGAGCCACCGTTATGAACAGCAGGTGCAGCGGTGACGGAACTTCCTGGCCGGGCTGTAGGCCAATCTGGATCCCATCTCCCAGATGAGCGGTGTTGAGGGCCGTAAACACATCCGTCTTGGCCAGGGTTTGCAGCAACTCCCCTGGGGCTTGGGCTAAAGGGATCACCTGCAAAGCGGTGGGCAGGCCGCTCAAATCAGAAAGCTGGGGGGCAAAGTAGCCGTTGACGAACACGGCGCGGCTATAGCTGGCTTCCGGCCAAAGCCAGGGCTCTAGGGTTGCCGCATCCAGAGCCGGATCCGCCGCGACAGCCAGGCGAAACTCGTGGGCCAGCAGCGGCGAGAGATCGCTGTATTTCCAATCTTCTTCCCGTGGGGTCGGGATCCCCAGTTCGGCCAATTGGGCGCGGGCCTGCTGCCTAAGGGTGGTGTAGGGATCCTGCCTTTCCGGGATTTGGCCGAGGATGTGCTCCAGGAATAGGCGGCTCTCTGGGGCAAAAGGTTTGGGCAAGGTGGCGCTCATCCCTCTTTCTCCTGCCGAGATGTCGCAGCTGCCGGTTCTTGACCCGACTGAGTTTTGATCCAGTCGTAGCCCCGTTCCTCCAGCTCCAGCGCCAAGGTCTTGTCCCCACTGATGACGATACGACCCCCCTCCATCACGTGCACGTAGTCGGGGGTAACATAGTCCAGCAAGCGTTGGTAGTGGGTGATCAAGAGCATGGCATTCTCAGAGCCGGCCAGTCGGTTGATGCCGTGGGCCACAATGCGCAGCGCGTCGATATCCAGACCGGAATCCGTCTCGTCCAAAATGGCCAGCGTGGGCTCCAACACCGCCATTTGCAGGATCTCGTTGCGCTTTTTCTCGCCGCCGGAAAAGCCCTCGTTCACAGAGCGCTCCAAAAAAACGGGATCCATTTTGACAATATCCAACTTTTCCCGTACCAGGTCGTCAAAATCCAGAGCATCCAGTTCCGGCTGATCCCGATATTTCTGGCGAGCGTTGTAGGCGGCGCGCAGGAAATCCAAGTTGCTCACCCCCGGAACCTCGATGGGGTATTGAAACGCCAAGAAGATCCCTGCCCAAGCCCGCTCCTCCGGTTCCATTTCCAGAAGATTCTTGCCCAGATAGAGGATCTCGCCTCCTGTCACCCGGTAGTCGGGGTGGCCAGCCAAGATCTTGGAAAAAGTGCTTTTTCCAGAACCATTGGGGCCCATGATGGCGTGGATTTCTCCGGCGCGAATTTCCAGGCTCAACCCCTTGAGAATGGGGGTGCCATCGATCTCGGCGCTGAGATCTCGAACGGATAAGATAACAGGGCTGTTTTCGCAGATCATAGCTAGACTCTAGAGTTGCCACTGAAGGGCAGGGATTGGAAGGTTAAGGGATCCCTAAACCAGGTTTGGATTTTGGGCCTAAGGATCCCCTATAGCTCTATTGGGAGTGGCGATTGAGGATATCCCGGATCTCTGTCAGCAAAACCACTTCTGGTGGGGGCAATGTGGGAGGAGATTCTTCCTCCTTTCGCTGTAGGGTGTTGATCGCCTTCACCAGTAAGAAGATGGCAAAAGCGATAATCACAAAATCAAACACAGCTTGCAGAAAGCTGCCGTAGTTAATCGTAACTGGGTCTTCAGGACTTCCACCGATTTTCCAGACCAAGTTCTGGAAGCTCACTCCACCAATCATCAAGCCTAAAACTGGAGTAAACAGATCTGCTACAAAAGAAGTCACAATCTTCCCAAAAGCACCTCCAATAACAACGCCAACAGCCAAATCTAAGGCATTGCCCCGGCTAATAAAGTTTTTGAACTCCTCCAGAAATGCCCTCATGGGGAACTTCTCCTGCCTAGCCTTACGGTTCAAAACTCCTTGATTATCCCCTCTCCCCCCCTGCATCCATGCGCTGTTTGCAACGTCGCCAAGCCCTTGGGCCGCCTCTGGCTTCAGGGGATCACAGCCCTCTGCCTTGGGAGTTACCTAACCCCTTACCCTTCTCCTGAAAATGGCAGCGCCTGCTCCCACAGCGTGTCAGCGGCCTCGCCCACTTGCTCAGCTTCGCATTGGGAGCAATCCCCTAGCCGACGGATCCCTCTAACTTCAGGCTCAGCAACCGATCGGCTTCTACGGCAAACTCCATCGGCAGTTGGTTGAACACTTCTCGGCAGAAGCCGCTGATGATCATGGACACGGCATCTTCCATGCCGATCCCGCGGGACTGGAAGTAGAACAATTGCTCCTCTCCAATCTTGGAGGTGGAAGCTTCGTGCTCCACTTTGGCGGTGTTGTTTTGCACCTCAATATAGGGGAAGGTGTTGGCGCTGCACTGATCCCCAATCAACATGGAATCGCACTGGGAAAAGTTGCGGGCCCCTTCTGCTTTCGGCCCGATTTTGACCAGGCCGCGGTAGCTGTTTTTGGAGTGTCCCGCCGAGATGCCCTTGGAAATGATTTTGCTGCGGGTGTTGCGGCCCACGTGAATCATCTTGGTGCCGGTATCGGCCTGCTGGTAGTTGTTGGTTAGGGCAACCGAGTAAAACTCGCCCACCGAGTTTTCCCCCACCAACACGCAGCTAGGATATTTCCAAGTGATGGCCGAGCCGGTCTCCACTTGCGTCCAAGAGATTTTGGAGTTGGCCCCCTGACACAGGCCGCGCTTGGTTACAAAGTTGTAAATGCCCCCTTTGCCGTTTTCATCGCCGGCATACCAGTTCTGCACCGTGGAGTATTTAATTTCGGCATTGTCTAGGGCGATCAGCTCCACCACCGCCGCATGCAGTTGGTTGGTGTCGAACATGGGGGCAGTACACCCTTCCAAGTAGCTGACGTAGGATCCCTCGTCGGCAATGATCAGGGTGCGCTCAAACTGGCCCGATTCGCCGTTGTTGATGCGGAAATAGGTGGAAAGCTCCATGGGACAGCGCACCCCTTTGGGCACATAGACAAAGGATCCATCACTGAACACTGCCGAGTTCAGCGCCGCGTAGTAGTTATCAGCAATGGGAACCACACTGCCCAAGTACTTGCGCACCAGCTCCGGATACTCCCGCAGTGCCTCCGACATGGAGCAGAAGATCACGCCTTCCTTGGCCAGCTTTTCCCGGAAGGTGGTGGCTACCGAAACGCTGTCGAAGATGGCATCCACCGCCACATTGGCCAGCCGCTTCTGTTCAGACAAGGGGATCCCCAATTTCTCGAAGGTCTCCAGCAGCACCGGATCCACTTCGTCCAGGCTCTTTTTCTTGGGCTGCACCTTGGGGGCCGAGTAGTAGACAATGTTTTGGTAGTCAATGGGCGGGTAGCTGACGTTGGGCCAGGTGGGCTCGCTCATCTTCAGCCACTGGCGGTAGGCCCGCAGCCGGAACTCTAGCATAAAGTCCGGCTCCCCTTTCTTGGCCCAGATCTGCCGAATCACCTCTTCGTTCAAGCCTTTGCCAATCGACTCAGAGGGGATGTCGGTTACAAAGCCGTACTTGTAGGGCTGGTTGACCAGGGCGCGGACGCTCGTAGACATGGATGGCTCTCGGGTAGTGACAGGGTAGAAACGCGACTAAGACAGATGGCCAAATAAAACAACAGAGTTGTTGTTTAACTGATCCTCAGGTTACTTTAGCAATGATCCCGTTGTCAAAATAGCAGAGAGCTGTGCTGGCAGCGGCAGCCGATTAACCCAGTCTAACCAGGAGGGCGAGGGTGGACAGCACGCGCAAGATCACCGGGCAGGTCGCTCAACCCGCTTCGAGTAAGCAGGCCATCTTGGTCTACCTGCGCAAGGCGGGGCAGGCCAACGCCCAAACGCTGGCAGAGCACCTGCGCATTTCTCCCCAGGCCATCCGCCGCCACCTCAAGGATCTGGAGGCAGAGGGGTTGATCCAACATATCGCTCAACCCAATGGCCTAGGCCGCCCCCAGCATCTCTATCAGCTCAGTCCCTTGGGAGAAGAGCAATTTCCCGCCAGCTACGATGAGTTTGCCCTTGGTCTGCTCAACACCCTGGCCGAAACTCTGGGATCCGAGCAGATGGGATCCCTTCTCCACCACCAGTGGCAGCGCAAAGCCCGGGAGTATCAGGCCCAACTGGGATCCGGATCCCTGCGGGAGCGGCTGGAGCGTTTGGTGCAGTTGCGCCAGGCAGAGGGTTACATGGCGGAGTACTACCCCTATCCTGCCGACCTGACTGTGCCGATGGCAGCAGAGGGATCCGAGCCTTACGTCGAGCAGTATGTGTTGGTCGAGCACAATTGCGCCATTGCCCAGATTGCCCACACCTTTCCCAGCGTCTGCGGCCACGAGCTGGAGATGTTTGCTGCCGCCTTGCCCGATTGCCGAGTAGAGCGCATCACCTGGCAGGTGCAGGGAGAACACCCCTGCGGCTACTGGATTGCCAAGCCGGCGGCTCGGTCGGCTTAAGACTTCCCGCTGGTCTCTCCGCCAGGAAACCGGATCCCTGAGGTGTCAAACGAGGTTTTTTCGGGTATAGTTATCTCGTACAGGTTTTAAGTTTGCTCTCCGCATGGTCTGGCGCGCTTCCTTTTTTGGCTACTTTACCTTTCCCTGGCAACGACCAGGGCGGAAGGGTGGCGCGTAAACTAAAGACCTAGGTTTACCCGAGTCAGTCCTGAAGCCCTGAGCCCAGCGCCAGGGCTTTTTTGATGGCTCGACGACCCCATCCACCCACTTGCACACTAAGGACAGTTCCATGCCCCCCCAAACCGACAATTGCAACATCCAAGAGGTGACTCCCTTGATTGCCCCTGCTGCTGTCAAGGCCAAGCTGCCCCTTACGGAAACGGCAGCCCAGGTGGTGCTCTCCACTCGGCAAGCCATCCGCGACATCATCCACGGACGGGATCTCCATCGCTTGGTGGTGATCGTCGGCCCCTGTTCCATCCACGATCCCGCAGCGGCTCTGGAGTATGCCCATCGCCTCAAGCGGGTGGCCGACCAAACTCGGGAGCACCTGGTGATCGTTATGCGCACGTATTTTGAGAAACCCCGCACCACGGTGGGCTGGAAGGGCCTGATCAACGATCCCCACCTGGATGGCTCCTGCGACATTGCCACCGGCCTGCAACTGGCCCGTTCCATTCTCTTGCAGATCAACGAGCTGGGCCTGGCCTGTGCTACCGAGATGCTGGATCCGGTGACCCCTCAGTACACGGCAGATCTGGTGAGCTGGGCGGCCATTGGCGCCAGAACCATCGAAAGCCAAACTCACCGGGAAATGGCCAGCGGCCTCTCCATGCCTGTGGGCTTCAAAAACGGCACCGACGGGCGGCTGGAAATTGCGCTCAATGCCATTCTCTCCGCCAGCCATCCCCACAGTTTCCTGGGCATCGGCCAAGATGGCATGACGGCTTTGGTAAAAACCACCGGCAACCCGGATCGACACATTGTGTTGCGGGGGGGAGGGGGCAAGACCAACTACGGCCCGGAAGATGTGGCGCGGGCGGCACTGCTGATGAAGGATCAAGGGATCCCTCGCTCGGTGATGGTGGACTGCTCCCATGACAACTCCCACAAAAATTACCGCAACCAGGGATCCGTCTGTCGAGCGGTGCTACAGCAGTACCAGGCGGGGCAGCGGGCTCTGATGGGGCTGATGCTGGAGAGCAACCTCTACCCGGGCAAGCAAACCTGGCAGGAAGGGGCGCCGCTCCAGTACGGGGTTTCCATCACCGATGGCTGCATCGGCTGGGAAGAGACGGAAGATCTGTTGTGGGAGATGGCAGCGACCGTAGAGGGGAGAGCGTTGGCCCTCAGCCATTGAGGGATGGGGATCCCGGAGTTTGTTAAAGAATCAAAAAGGAAATGGGAACAGGGGGCAACCGGCTCCTAAGGTCGAGCCAAGGTTTCGTTGTTTCGCCAGGCCCTGCGGGATAGGGTCTCCAGGTCGAGCTGGGAGGTTGTGATGGAGCTACAGATCCCCACCAGTGTTAGCAGCGACGGTCAGCAGCCCTATCCGGATCCCGATCGGATCCCTCGGCAACCCCCTGAGCAGTTGCGGGATCGGCTGATCGTCTCCGGCCTGCGCTACTACGGTTATACCGGCCTTGATGAGGCGGAACGGGCTTTGGGGCAATGGTTTGAGGTGGATTTCGAGTTGTGGGCGGATCTGCGCCCGGCTGCTCTCAGCGGCCAACTGTGTGATAGCCTCGACTACCGTTCTGCAGTGGCCGGGATTGCGGAACTGGTGAAAAGCAATCAGCTAGAAATCGCAGGAGCCCCGCACTGTACCCGTAGGGTCAGTGTCGGGAGGAAGGCGGAAGTTACGATAGAACCATGACCCAAGTCCTGACCGTCTCCTGTAAGCTCAAGGTGTCCCAGTCGCA
>NZ_JANSIL010000141.1:0-10063 GCF_047462015.1 Synechococcus sp. R5-13
AACAAACAGAATGCTATCGCTGCATAGTTGAACAGTGATGTTCAGCAGTGTTCAGCGTAAATGTATCAGGAAGTTGACAGTCCCCCAATCCACGAAGTCGGCTACCATCCCCGAGCCCAGCAGAAGGCAGGCCAGTACACCGCTGGGGCTGTGACGCAAGCCGTAGGCCATGGCCAAACTGCCCATCCCCCAGGCCCAAAACAAGCCTGCCGCAGATCCCCCAAGCTGAACCCACTGGGCCATCAGGCCAATACAGGCTCCCAGGGTCAGTTCACCGGCTATCAGCAGGGCGCTGCCCAGCCGTCGGGATCCCTGCTGCCAAACCTGGAAGCCAGCCACCTGCAGCCCTACCATGAGGGCCAAGCACCCCCAGGCTCTTGCCCAGCGGGGAATAGCAGCCCAGTTGGCCGTCACAAAGGAGATCACCCCTAGGCCCACCAGAACTGCGCCAAACAGCAGCAGCACCAGGGCAAATCGCCCGCCGGCTGAGCGTTGCAAGCTATCCAGTTGGTAGTACTCCCACAGCCGCTCCCGCTGCTCAGGTTCAATCAACCCCTGCTCCACCCAGGCATCCAGCAGGTCGGCCAGTTGGCGGCGGAAACGCTCGCCGGGGTAGGGGGGGCGGGGAGAGGTCATGGCGGGATCCCGACAAGCGAAAGGAGGCTCGGGCGTTAAAGGAGTGGGATCGCTGAGGCGATTATAGTCCCTCACCCCTGGCTCCTCTCCCTCTAGGAGAGAAGGAATTGGGATCCCACTGCCTGAAGCACCCGCTGCAACACCTCTTGATAGCCAGCTACTGGATCCCCCAGATCAAAGCGAAAGAGATCTTTATCCAGCACCCGCGGCTCAGATCCCCCCCGATCCCAAAGACGGCAGGTATCGGGGCTAATCTCGTCGGCTAGCAGGATCTCTCCCTTCTCGTCCAGGCCAAACTCCAGCTTAAAGTCCACCAACTCTAGGCGGCAGCTTCGCCAGAAAGCCTGCAGATGGTTGTTGATGGCCAAAGCCAGGGATCCCAAGCGCTCCACCTGCTCCGGCGTGGCCAACTGCAATAGGCGGATGTGATCTGGGGTCACCAAGGGATCCCCCAAGGCATCGTTTTTGTAATAGAACTCCACCAGCGGCGGCTCGATGGGAAGGCCCTGCTCCAGGCCCAGCCGTCGGCAGAGGCTACCCGCTGTGCGGTTGCGCACCACCACTTCCAAAGGCAGGATGTGCAAGGCTCGCACCTGCATCTCGGTGGGGCCGGTTTGGGCCAAGAAATGGTTGGGGATCCCTTGCTGCGCCAGGTAGGCAAACACATGGCTGGAGACGGTGCAATTCACCTCTCCCTTGCCGGCGATGGATCCCCGCTTTTGGGCGTTGAAGGCCGTGGCGTCGTCTTTGTATTGGCAAAGATAAACCCTGGGATCGGCAGTGCGGTAGATGCGCTTGGCCTTGCCCTCGTAGAGCAGCTCTTGGGGGGAGAATGGCATACGCTAACCCCTAGTATCCGGCCAGCCGTCCGCGGATCCCTTGCCAGAAGGTGATGGCCAAGATGCGCAGATCCAGCCACAGCGACCAGTTTTGCACATAGTAGAGATCATACTGGGTGCGGCGGGCAATGCTGGTATCTCCCCGCAGGCCGTGGATCTGGGCCCAGCCAGTCAGGCCGCTTTTCACCAAATGCCGATCAGGATACTTGGGGATCTCCTGGCTAAATTGCTCGACAAAGTAGGGCCGCTCTGGGCGGGGGCCCACTAGGCTCATTTCCCCTTTCAGGACGTTCCACAGTTGGGGCAGCTCGTCCAGGTTGGTGCGGCGCAAAAAGGCTCCTATCTTGGTTCGGCGCGGATCCCCGGGGCGCGTCCAGCCCGGCTGGCCGGCTGCCTCAGCATCCACTCGCATGGTGCGGAACTTGGCAATCCAAAAGCGACGCCCGTCCAAGCTCACCCGCTCTTGCCAATACAGAATGGGGCCAGGACTGCTGCAGGCTACCAGCAGGGCAATAATCAAAAACAGAGGGCTAAGCAAGATCAGGCCCAGGGAAGCTCCTAGGATGTCTACAGCTCGCTTGAGGAACCGGTTGTGGGCGTAGCGCAAAGGGGGCTGACGCAGAGTTAGCAGCGGGATCCCGTCGAGAGACTGCAGGCTGAAGTTCACCGTTAAAAAACTTAAGATATCCGGCACCAAGCGCACCTGCACCGACAATGTTTGCAAACTGAGCAACAGAGGAGCAGTTGCCAGCTCCGGTTGCCCAAACCACACCTCCTGCACTTCTGGGTGGGCTTGCAGATAGGCAATCAAATGGACCAGATCCAGACGCTCAAGAGCCGACCAGGAAGGCTCAAGCTGACTGCACAAGCAGGAGAGGGTTCCTCGGGATGAGCCGGACAGAGTCCTGTCGGCAGACTCAACCCCGCCAGAGGTAGGGCGGGCGGTGTTTAGTACTGGATATGAATCTTGACAGGGATCCCCATTTTGAGATGGGGGATCTTCCTCAAAAGAGCCTTGCTCTACGCCTGCCCAGGCGACTACCTGGAAGCCCAACTGCGGGGATCGCTGCAATCGCTCCAACACTTCCGCCAACACCGACCAGGATCCCACCCAGATGACCTGCCGCCGACCGTAGCCCCTAGAGCACAACCAGCCCATGCCCAGCCGCAACCCCACCCGTACCAAAGTCAAACTCAGCAGAGCCAACAAGCCGGCGTAGCCCACCACCAGCCGCGACAAAGAGACCGAGCGAACGAAAAAGGCCCCTGCCAGCACCAAACCAAACGTCAATCCCAACCCCACCAGCAAACTGGCCCATTCTTCAAAGCGAGACAAGCGCTTCGACTCACCGTATCCGCCTAAGCCCGCCTGAATGCCCCAATAACTGAGGGCGGTCAACAATCCCAAGGCCGCGTAGACATCCCAAGGCAAGAGCTGATGAGGACGCAAGCTGCGCAGCCAGTAGCCCGCCCCAAAGGCCAACCAAATACAAAGGCCATCGCCAAAACAGGCCAAGGGCACCCACAAACGATGCAGATCCAGACGAGTTTTATAGCCGCGTTCGGCCAAGGGTTATCTCCTTCGGCATCAAGACCGTTGACAATCTTACAGAAAAGATTGTGCATCTGAGGCTATTGGACAAGATCAGTGTTGACCAAAACTTGAATGGGTAGCCCTCACCAGATAATTCTATTGACGGCCCTTCCCAGCTTCAAAGGACTTCATGCTGCTGACACAAAATAAGTTCTTTAAGTAATTGGGATCCTCATCATGCAAGAGATAAAAATCCCTGTTGAGTGGGTTAAGTACCATCGGAAAAGGCTGTTGTAGAAACTACCAGAATTGCAGACATTGGATGTCGAAACATGAGAGTTTAAGCAATGATCAAAGTGCAGTCTGAGAACAGCAATGATGACAGGATACTACGATTTCGTTGCCGGGCCGGCTACTGCCAGCAGAGATACACCAAAGGGCAGAGAAAACTTAGGTATCAGATAGGCTTCTGCAGCAAAAATACCCGTCAGCAGTCGATTGAGCCAAAGCGGCGGCATTTTCAGATCTTGGCTTTCCCTCAGGCGAAGCACTTTCTGCATTATGCGGATCCCTGAAATGATTGGGAAAAGAAAACTGTTGAAGAAAACAAGGGTATAAACTTCTAGACCTGAGCTTTTAAGCAACGACAAAAGTTGCCCGCGGGTATATCGTCTCTTGTGATGATTAAGCTCATCATGTAAACTCCACAGCCACGGATAAGCCGGAACAGTTACAACTAAGTAGCCAGATGGGGTTAACCTTTGACTGAGGGCTAGGAGAGCTTCTTTGTCATTCTCCAGATGCTCCAGCACATCCAGCAAAGCAATCAAATCAAATCGTTGAGAACCAAAGGGGATCCGGTTTGGCAACTCCCCCTCTGCCACGATCCCAATACCGCGAGCTTGGGCCAGCGGCAGTGCAATTTCACTCTTTTCCATAGCCCAAACTTTGCCAAATCTGGACAACATCTCCAGGTTGCCGCCGCTACCACAGCCAGCTTCCAAAATATAAGCAGAGGGGGGAAGCGACAGGGATCCAATAACCCGACTCAGAATGTGACGGCGACCCAAAAACCACCAATGCCGGTCTTCCAAGCCTGCCATTTGCTCATAAGCTTCGGGATCCATACCCGTAACCCAACAAAAGATCAAAAACAGGATTAGCCGCAGAAGGGGTTAGCAGAGCATATCTATCTAAACTAAGTCTAGGGGGATAATCGAGCCTTTCCCCAGCGATGCTTACGATACCAGGCCGCCACGTGGGGACACCACGCTTCAAAGTGGGGCCAAATCAGTTCACACAGATGTTGAATTTCTCGTTGAGCATCTTCTTTGGCTCGTAAATCCAAAAAATGCATTAGACTACGGCAATTGAAAGAGACCACGAAGTGTTGTCGGATCCCGTAGCCAATGATGTTACGGGCATCTTCATAGGGCAATCCGCACTCTTCTACCAGGCGATAATAAGCAATGGCCTGGCTGCGATATTGCGCAAGAATGATATCCAAAGCTGCGGGGGAGATGGGCTTGCAGCCTTGGCGGGTTTTGGCTTTGCCCTCTTTGACGCTGGCAGGAACGTAAAACAAAGTTTCCAGCTCTTGCAAAGACAAGGAGGACTCCGTCCCGCCACTGTGCTCCGCAATGTGCTCCGCACCGCTGTCGCGATAGGCCTCCGGCCCGCTGACGCGATCGCTGACGCAACCGTAGCCGGTCTCGCCAACAGGAGCAGCAGTCTCGGTTGTGCTCCGCACCGCTGACGCGAACAAGAGCTTTTTGCCCAAATCGGCAATTTGCTGGCCTGTATATCGGAAGGATTGAACATCAAAAGAAATTCCCACCCGATGAGTACGGGCCTGTTGCATGACAGCATGGGGAAAATAGCCTACCCCAAACGTGATCTGAGGATGCTCTAGAGGCCCATAGTGGCCACGGTTGCCCTCCAGCAAATGCCGCACCACGGCCTCTCCATACTTTTCCGGGATCCGGCTTTCTGAGGTGACAAAATCAGGGCTGTAATCCTGGTGCATTGCCTGGTAGATGACCCGTTCTGGATCTGGGGTTTGATTCAGCACCACAACTTGAAACAAAGCATCCACAGGCTGCATCCCCTAGTGCTTCGCACCGCATGTTAGGATTCTGAGATCCTTGTAAGATCATATTGGCAGCGGAGAACGCCAACGGCATTGGCCTGCTCCACCACAGAGCATATTCCCTATCTGCCCCCACCCTGAGGTATTCCTTAACTCAGTGTAAGGAGAAGAGAGACCGAAACACCTTGGCTATAGGAGCCTACGAGCTCGAGTTTCCTCTGCCAGCACCAGGCTTAGGGCCGGATTGCTGCGCAACAATCCCGCTACGTAAAGGGTATAGACCTTCCCCGCCTCCAACTGGAGGTCAAACCGTTGCAAGGGAATGCTCCGGCTGGGAGCCGACTGCACACCTGGCCCAGGGGCTGAAGGGGCTATGGCCACTTGAATTTGGGTAAAGCCGGGGCGCATGGCTTGAAAGGTGGACACCTGTCCAAACGCCAACTGGGGGATCAGCACACGCCCTTGCTCTCCTTGCCATTGCAGGGCCGGTGCATCAGGGGCAGCGTGGACAAACCGCACCAGGGCTTGATCAAAGGGCGGATGGATGTTGTCTTCCAGCACCAGGGCCGTCATGCGATTCGGCTCGTTGGCAGCAACCACCGAGAATACTCCCCCGCCCCTGAGATTGGCTACGGTTCTGGCCGCAACCAAAGAACTCGCAGGCTGGCCAGGGTTCTCAGGCGTTGAAAACAAAACAATGTCGTACTCGCCCGCCGGTATGCGCACGTACTCGCTCACCGAGCCATAGGCTATGCCCCGAGCAGCTCTCACCCCTCCCACTTCCAAGTCGATCCGAGGGGCATTGGGGGCCACATGCACCAAGCGCACTTGGACTTCAGAAACTCCCGCAGATGCCGAAGGCATCGGGATGGCACAGCCGGACAAAAGCCCCGACATCAACGATCCACCCACCACGCAGAGTACTGCGCCCACCCACCGTCGCACCATGTTCACGCTCACTCCTACTCCTCACACCCAACGCTCACCAGGGATCGAACTGCTGTATTTCTGCAAACCCAAGGAGGGCACTCTCGCTCCCCAAAAGTTCCCATTGGCACGCCAAGGAACCTGCTCTTGTCTTACTCCACTTTTGCGCCCAATGCCATAGAGCTATGGAACGGGTTGGGATCTAGTTCCTTTTAACTAATTAACTAAACCAAAGGCAAATCACCGGACTCGGCCCCACCTGCAGGATCTGGGTTGGGGGCAGGGATCCCTGGCTGGGGAGACCGACGGCTAAACAAGCGGAAATAAGTGCTCACAGCCAGCTCTTTGAGCGGGAAAAGCAAGTAGGTCAGGGGGTTGATGGTGACGATGATGTTGCGGCAGTCTCGTTTGGCCTGGGCCAAGATCTGAGCGGCCACCCAATCTCCCGACATAACCCCAATGGGATTGAGCTGGCTCTTGAAGGGGCCGAGGATGAGCTTGCGCACTGTGCAGGGAGCATCGAGGCGGCGCAGAGTAACCAGATCGCCTAGAGCCCGCTTGGAGAGCTCGTAGAGGGGACTGAAAGCAGGGCTAGCCTCAGCCTCTGAGGTGTTCACCCACACCTCTTTGGTGGCCATCTCAGGGTTGCCGCGCACCGTCTGGAAGAACAGCTCCATTAGGCGCCAACTGGAGAAAGTGTTGACGGCATAGGACTGGCGGACAGACTCGGGATCCCGTTGCCTGTGGACGTTCAGGCCGTGGTTGAGCACCAAGATATCCACCCGCTCCAGCAGCTCTGCCAGGGATCCCTCTTGCCCCACCTGCCAGCGAACGGTCTCCACCGGCTGGATCTGGCCGTCCACTTCGATGTGAACCGAATCCGAATGGGAGCTGAGGGCGATGACTTTGGCCCCCTGCTGGTGAAAATGCTTGAGCAAGGCCCGGCCCAGGGTGCCGGAGGCGCCGGTGACGGCTACTCGCTTGCCTTTCAAGGAGAGACTGGTGCCCATGAGCCGATCTACGAGAGTCAGGGTGCCGCAAAAATAGGCGTTGGTATCGTCGAAGTGGTGCCGCCAGTGGTAGGCGCGGTTGACATGCCATTGGCTGGGAGGAACGGGGAAAGGCCCCGGCTGGTGGGTGATATCCGTCTGCAGGGCCAGCCCCCAACCCCGCAGCATACCAGCCACCCAGAAACTGGCCGAGTAGACCACCCCCACCGCTGCCGCCAGGCCGTACAGCAGGGATCCCTGGCCCAATACCACCACCCAAGGGATCCCGGCCAGGACCATCGTCGCTGCTTCGGGAACATCGTGGTGCCACTGGGATTCTCGGTACAGCTGTGCATCCACCACGCTAAGGTCGGGGCGGAACAGGCGGTGGTGCAGGATGTGTTTGGGCATCAGCCAGGGCCACCGGTGGGCCAGCCAATGGCGCACATCCCGCACGATCTCAGCCCAAAGGATGGAGGCTAGGGCGACAGCCCCCACCCCTATCCAATGACTTACGCTGCTGACATCCATAGACTCGCTTGCGGTGGCCAAACTGCTCTTGGGCTTGTCGTCGCCTCTTCTGTAGGCTTAGTTAGCAACCCTCAAAAATCATCGCAAAGATTCTTCAAAAGATCATCTGCGAGCCTGTCTTCCCTCACCCCCGGCCCCTCTCCCTCAGGGAGAGGGGAGGTAGAAATCAAGGGGCTACGGGCTGAAGCTCTCGGATCTCGACCGGATCTCCAACGGCCAAACCCAAAGCAGCAGCCGTCCCGCCGCGGAACTCCAGCACACCGTCCACCAACTGGGAAGGAGGCGGCCCATAGGTGGGGCAGGGTTGGGCGGGGCAGCCGGGCACATCGGCGGCAATGTACACCACCTTGCCTTGGTGAAGGAAAATGATGTCCAGGTTGATCAGGGTGTTGAACATCCAAAAAGAAGCTGGCTGGGGCGGATCAAAGGGAAACCACATGCCCCGATCCGGCGGCAAATCGGTGCGAAACATCAGGCCCAAGCGCTGTTGCTCAGGGGTGCGGGCCACCTCTAGCTCAAAGCGTTGGCCGGCAAGGGTGACTTCGGCTTCAACCGGCAGTTGCTGGGGCTGCCCTATGGCTGGGGGGGATGGAGAGATGGCTTCGGTTACCTGAGTTTGGGAGGCGGGAGATCTCTCCGTGGCAGCAGTACATCCCAAGCCGGATCCCAGGAGCAGTAGAGCCAGGCCCAAGGCGACTCTGCACCCTTTTGGAACGTGTATCGTGAACAGAACCATGTGGCGCTCTCCTGTGCAGGCTTCATCCTATCGCGCCGGACGCTGCTGCTGCGACTTGA
Organism: Synechococcus sp. R5-13; assembly: GCF_047462015.1. NCBI lineage: Bacteria > Bacillati > Cyanobacteriota > Cyanophyceae > Synechococcales > Synechococcaceae > Synechococcus > Synechococcus sp. R5-13. The sequence goes on from NZ_JANSIL010000141.1 coordinate 8,341, forward strand.
CCAGCCAGACGCAGGAAGTTCCCCCCTGGGAGAGCCTTGCCAATTCTTGCTTGCCGGAAGCGGCCTGTGCTTTTCCCCCTTGAGCGCAGCCGGAATGGCGGCTCTGGGCAAGGGCAGCCCACAACCGACCCGATAGCATAGCCATAGACTCTGCCAGGAGAGCCCTATGAAAGACCTGTTTAATCGATCCTTGGTGAGCCGGATCCCTCTTCTGGCTCTGCTGGGTTTACTGAGCCTGGGCCTCTGGCCCACTCACGGGATGGGATCCCGTTCACAGGAAACCCCGGTGCGGATTCCCTTTGAGCCAACGGTGACCTATGGGGAAGGGTATGGGGAAAAGACCGTGGCCCAACAAGCCCAAACCCGCTTTGCGCTGAAACTGTTTGATCACCTGCTCCGTCAGCAGCCCCAAGAGAACCTCTTTTTCTCCCCCTTGAGCATCCGCCTGGCCCTGAGCATGCTCTACAACGGCGCCTCTGGGGAGACTCAAACGGCAATGGCCGAGGTGCTGGAGGCACAGGACCTTTCCCTCAATGAGTTGAACTGGAGCAATGCCCAAATGGTGGGCTGGCTGGCGGAGGGATCCCCGGCAGGAGGGCCAGTCCAGGTGCAAATGGCCAACGGCCTCTGGGTGGATCAAACCCTCACCTTACAGCCCCAGTTTTTGCAGGCTTTGGCCACCTACTACCAAGCGGTGGTGAATCGGGTGAATTTGGGATCCCGGCAAACGGTGAACCAGATCAACGGCTGGGTGGCCGAGCGCACCCAGGGCAAGATCAACCGCATTGTGGATCGCCTCAGCCGCGAGGATTTGATGGTTTTGCTCAATGCCATCTACTTCAAAGGCGAGTGGACTCAGCCCTTCGATCCGGAGCGCACCCAAACTCAGCCCTTTACTCGGTTGGATGGCCGCCGCGTCCGAGTACCCATGATGGTTCAATCCGGTCGTTACGACTACCTGGAAACCGAGCAGTTGCAGGTGGTGAGCCTGCCCTACGGGGAAGGAGAACTGGAAATGCTGATCCTGCTGCCCAAGAAGGGAGTGAAGCTGGAATCGCTGCGGGCAGAGCTGAGCCCGGAAACTTGGCAAGAATGGACGGGATCCCTGCGCCCCCGTGCAGGTTCGGTGCGGATCCCGAAATTTGAACTGGCTTATGAAACGGATCTCACTTCAGTTCTACAGCAGTTGGGCCTGGGAGTTGCCTTTTCCAACCGAGCCGATTTCAGCCAGATGACCCCAGAGCCAGCGCGGATCAGCAAAGTCCTGCACAAAGCAGCAATTGAAGTGAACGAAGAGGGATCCGAGGCGGCAGCCGCTACTGGGGTGATCGTCTCCCGGACTGCTGTCGACCGGCAAGAGCCCTTTCAATTTGTGGCAGATCGGCCCTTCTGGTTTGCCATTGTGGCCTCCGGATCCGGCGGCAACCCAGCGGCCCAAACCGTGTTGTTCATGGGATCCCTAGTGGATCCTGAATAAGGGGATCCCTCAGGGCAGCTTGCTGACTTCTTACCGGGCGTGCAGATCGCTCTTCAGCTAGAAATCGCAGGAGCCCCGCACTGTACCCGTAGGGTCAGTGCCGGGAGAAATGCGCTTTGATGAAGTACAATGGACTTATGAGCCAAGTCCTGACCATATCCTGTAAGCTCAAGGCCTTCCCGTCACAAGCCGCCAAATTGGACGCGACGATGGAGGCTTTTGGCCAAGCCTTGAACTGGGTCAACC
>NZ_JANSIL010000142.1:0-8577 GCF_047462015.1 Synechococcus sp. R5-13
TCCCAACGACCCTGAGAATACACTTCATGCTCACAGTGCAGACGCGGTAGTGCAAAGCTTCTTTGCCTCTCTCAAGTCCTGGCGGGAACGCCGCAAAACCGACCCCAACGCCCGTCCACCTCGACGCCGTCGGTACTTCTACAAAGTCCAGTGGAAATCTTCAGCCATCCAAGTCGTCAATGGGAAGCTGCGATTGTCGAACGGGAAAGGCAAGGAGCCCCTGATTGTTAACTGGGCTTGGGATACGCCTGTTTGGGTAGAGATGGGCTGGGATGGCCAGCAGTATGAGCTGAGGGCTTGCTACAAGGTGGGGGATACGCCGCCGGAAGAAGAGGGGGAAGAGAGCAACGTTGCCGCTGTGGATTTGGGTGAGATTCACCCCGCAGTCGCTCATGAGGGGGGACAAACCTACATCGCCAATGGCAGGCTGCTGCGCTCCAAAAGGCGCTACCAGAACAAGCTGCAGGGCAAGCTAGCTCGACTCCTGGCGCGCAAAAAGCGGGGGTCTCGGCGGTGGAAGCGGCTAGTTCGCTCTCAACGTTTGCAGCTCAAGAAGCTACACCACCAAATCCAAGACATTCTGCACAAGCAGACGACCAGACTGGTCTCCACGCTCCACGAGCGAGGCGTGCAGACAGTTGTGATTGGCGACCTTCGGGATATCCGGATGTCTGCCAACTACAACAAAAAGGCGAATCAGAAGATCCACCAGATGTTGCATGGTCAAGTCCGGCATCTCATCACCTACAAAGCTGAGCGGTTGGGGATGAGAGTGGTACTGCAAGATGAGCGGTACAGCTCTCAGGAGTGTCCTGTTTGTGGACAGAGAAACAAGCCCAAAGGTCGTGTGTACAGGTGTGGGTGTGGGTTTGAGTTCCATCGGGACGGGGTGGGGGCAATTAACATCCGCAGGAAGTATCTGGGCTCCGGCCCAGTAGTTGGGGCCATGGCATCCCCCATAGGGTTGAGGTTTCAGCCTCATGCCCTGTGTAGCTCAGTCGGTAGGAGCAATTCTGCTGGCTGAGAAAGCATCCCCGTCCTTTAAGACGGGGAGTATGTCAAATAGTAGGATGAGCACCTGAACTTAACCTTGCGTTTACAGACCGCTGGCCTTAGCGGTCTAGCTACCTCTTCAGCTTTGAACCTTCCTCATGCCGCCCATCACCAAGATCCTGATTGCCAACCGGGGTGAGATCGCCCTGCGCATCATCCGCACCTGTCAGGAAATGGGGATCCGAACTGTGGCCGTTTACTCCACTGCGGATCAGAACTCCCTGCACGTCCAACTGGCGGACGAGGCTGTTTGCGTAGGAGATGCCCCGGTGGCCAAAAGCTACCTCAACATTCCCAACATCATCTCGGCAGCCCTCACCCGCGGGGCCACTGCCATTCATCCGGGCTATGGGTTCTTGGCGGAGAATGCCAAATTTGCCGAGATGTGTGCCGACCACAACTTGATCTTCATCGGCCCCTCGCCAGAGGCGATGCGCAAGATGGGCGACAAGGCCACGGCCCGCGAGACCATGCAAGCGGTGGGGGTGCCGACGGTGCCGGGCAGCCGCGGGTTGATCACCTCTGAGGAGGAGGCAGTGAAGCTGGCGGAGAAAATCGGCTACCCCGTGATCATCAAAGCCACCGCCGGTGGCGGGGGGCGGGGTATGCGGGTGGCGCGGGATGCCCAGGAGCTGCTGAAGATGCTGCGCACCGCTCAGGGGGAAGCCCAAGCAGCCTTTGGCAACGGCGGGGTTTACTTGGAGAAGTTCATCGAGCGCCCCCGTCATGTGGAGTTTCAGATCTTGGCGGATAGCCAGGGCAATGTGGTGCATCTGTACGAGCGGGATTGCTCCATTCAACGGCGGCATCAAAAGCTGTTGGAAGAGGCCCCCAGCCCGGCTTTGACTGCAAGCTTGCGCGCCCGCATGGGAGCAGCGGCGGTGAAAGCGGCCAAGGTGGTGAATTATGTGGGGGTGGGCACGGTGGAGTTTTTGCTGGACAAAAATGGCCAGTTTTACTTCATCGAGATGAACACCCGCATCCAGGTGGAGCATCCGGTTACTGAGATGGTGACCGGGCTGGATCTGATTGCCGAGCAGATTCGCATTGCCCAAGGTCAACCCCTCACCTTTCGCCAGAAGGATGTGGAGTTGCGGGGCCATGCTATCGAATGCCGCATCAACGCCGAGGATCCCAAGCAGCAGTTTCGGCCTTGCGCTGGCACGATCAGTGCCTATTTGCCCCCTGGGGGGCCGGGGGTGCGCATGGATTCCCACATCTACACCGACTACACCATTCCCCCCTACTACGATTCGCTGTTGGGCAAGCTGATCGTCTGGGGGCCTAACCGGGCAGCAGCCATCCGCCGCATGCAGCGGGCTTTGGGGGAATGTGCCATCACCGGGGTGCCCACCACGATCCCTTTCCACCAGCAGATCCTGCGCCACGAGGCTTTTTTGCGGGGCGAGGTGTACACGGATTTCATCACCCAACACCTGCTGCCCGGCCAGTAGCCATCGACTCTCAGGTCGGGATCCCTCTCTGGACAGCAGCTGGCCACAAGTTGAGGATAAAGTTAAGGGCTAGCAGAGGGATGGAGGTGGCAGGATGAGGGAGCCTCGATCGGGCTGGGCTCAGGAGACCCATCCCCAGAGTCAGCCGACTGGCCCTGTTCCCAGTCTCAGCCATCTGGCGGCGCAATTTTTGCAGGAGCGGGAGCGGGATCTGGCCCCGGCTAGCCGCCGCACCTATCGCATTGCTCTGGAGCAGTTTGCCAAAACTTGCCCGGTGCCGCTGCCCCAGGTGCAGCCTGTCCACGTTCAGTCCTTTTTGAACAGCTTGAAAGGGCGACCATTCCAAAGCCGCTCTGGCCAGCGGATCCATCCGCCCGCTTCCCCGGCCACCTACAACCTGAAGCGGTTGGCCTTGCAGCAATTTTTTGAATGGGCCAGCCAACGGGGCTACCTTCAAGATCCCCTGCCCACCCAAGCCATTCGACCTGCCCGCCTACCCGCTCGTTTGCCTCGCGATCTGGATCGGTTGTTGTTGCAGCGGGTGTTGCAGCGGGCCCAAAACCATTCTCTGCGCTACGCGGCTTTGATTCGCCTGATGCTGGAGTGCGGGCTGCGGGCCCAGGAGCTGTTGGACTTAACCGTTCAAGATTTTCAAATCAGCCCTGAGGGATCCCTGTTGGAAGTGCGCTGTGGCAAGGGGAGCAAACCCCGCGCTGTGGCAGTAGGGGATCCCCTCTCCGAGCTGTTGCAGCAGTATCTGAGCCAAGAACGGGGCCCGTGCGCGCCGACGGATCCCTTGTTTGTTTCCCAATCTCGCTGCTTGGCCTACCGAGGCCGTCCCCTCACCTACGATGGTCTACGGCATATTGTGCTCAAGCTCACCGAGCCTGAGCCGGGACATCAAACCCCTCACCAGTTTCGCCACAGCTTTGCCACCTTGTTGCTGGATCGCGGCGTTGCCCCCGAACATATCCAGCACCTGCTGGGCCACACAACTGCCGCCATGACGATGCGCTACACCCAGCGGGCCAACTTGAGAGCAGCCATCGCCCGTTCCCGCGAGATCTTGAATCAGGGCTTGGTTTAGGGATCCCTGGCTGTACTATGGCCTCTGTCGTTTCCAGTGAGACAGACGCGGATTGCTCGCAGAAAGAGGGATCCCCAAAAAGAGATCAAGGATCCTCAAGGACGGACAAACCTGACTAAGGTGGTTGGAATGACCTGAAAACAACCGATAACCAATGGGTTATTTCAAGTTACACGCTGGAGAGGAATGTAGAGCACATGCTCTCTCCCCTTGCCAATGGGCAACTGCGGCCCAAGACTGGCCTTCTGTTGTCCCAACCAGATGATCAGGTTTTTGTTCTCAGGATAGTATTCCAAAACATACTTGATGAAGTCATCAATTGTACATGGCTCGTTGAAACCTCCCATCCACTGATGAAAGTGGCTATGCACTTCGCTGGCTATAGTAATCAGGTTGGAAAGATTTGCTGCAATCTTTGGATAGTGCGCTTCAGAGTAGAGATGGTGAACCGTTAGGCTACTGGCTGTTTTTCGAGTAACTCTACAGAGATTTTTATCCCTTCTTCTTGCAAGCTCTTTTGCTCTTTCTATCTGCCTTTGTCTATCCTGGATTGTCTTGACGATTGCCTGAATCTGGGGTTCAATGCGTTCGCCAACATCTCGACACCAGTCTTTTCTGTGGTTTTGCTTGAGGACTTCTACCATAATCTTGGCAAGCTCATAGATGCCTCGCAAAGAGAGGTAGACAGTGTCGTCGTTGCCAAAGCGTGTGTAATGAACGTCTTTGATGAGTTTACTTTGTTTTGATGCAATCTCAAGCGCTTTCTTAAGGTAATCAGTTCGAGTTCCAAAGATCGTCACAACATCTTGAAGAGATAGCCAAAACTGATCTTGCCTTCTGACCAGAGAGGAGCTGTTTTCGAGGATCCTATGATCCACCAGAGCCTTCTGCCTCTTGCGATACTCTTCCTTGAACCAATTCCTAATGCTTGTGTCTGTAGAGTACTTACGACCTTGCTCTGACCTAGACCTTAAAAAGGATAAAATGGCGTAAGCACCAGACTGCGTGTATTCTCTCAGCCCCGAACTTTTGTTGATAACGCGATAGTCTTTACCTTCCACCAGTTCCCACTCATCATCAGGGATACTGTCAAAGTAGGCTTCAATCTCCCTGAGTTCCTCAAGGCTGATACCCAAAAATTCGGCGAGCTTGTTTGAAGAAACATAGACTATAGCCATTGCTCAAATTTCTCCGTAAGGCTTTTGTAGAAGAGAGTCAATCGCTGGAAAATTTTGTCATCCCCGGTTGGAGAATCGGGATGGTAGATCTTGCTCAGGCGATAAAAGGCAGCTTTGATGTCCTCATTGGTAGCTCGATCGGGGTCAAGTCCAAAAACCCGCCATGGCAAGTCGTACTTGAAGATGTTGATCCCGTTGATGCAGCCATACCCCTCTTCCCCCTCTTCGTTGGGAAGGATCCCGATGTGCTGACGATAAATGCGCTCCAAATCGTCTATGTTGGATAAGCTCAGCTTGCCCATGCCGCTGGTTGCCAGTTTGAAGCTGGCTGACTTTCTCAGCTCGGCTGCGTTTTTAACGCCAAAGTGGTTGTAAATCGCTTTCTGCAGCTCTTTGACAGACAACCGAGGCGGTGGCTGTAGCTGCCTGACCACAAACCGCGCAAAATTCTCCAGGAGTTCCTTAGAGATGCCGTAGGTATCGGAAAGGCGCTGGATTTCTGCAGCAATCGCCCCTTGCGGATCGGGCTTGGTCTCTTCTCTTGAGGTTGCCCTAGTTGTTTTTGGTTTTGTGCTGGCGGCTTTTTTGGGCATGGCTTCCCCTCAAGTCAGTGATGCCAAGTGTAGATCCGCACAAAACTTATAGGCTGTCTGTGAATTTATTTGCACAATGATGCAGACAATCTTAGGTCAGTGTAACAATGTTGCCGGTACCTGTAAAGCTTTGCACCACATAAGCTTCGCCATACCGATGCCCAGTTGGATGGCTTGGTGTGGGGAGCAGATCCGCACTGGGCGGCCCCGCAGGCGAATCTCGCCAGCATCCGGCTGGTAGAGGCCCGCCAGCATGTTCATCAGGGTGGTTTTCCCGGCGCCATTCTCCCCCCGGAGAGCGTAAATCTCCCCGGCCCGTAGTTCAAAGTCCACGCTAGAGCGCCCCCAGCTTGCCTGTTCGGTTGAGTTCCCCCGCCAGGATCCCTACCAGACAGGCTCTCTCATAAAAAGGCTGATCATAAATGGAAGGCTCTCTGAAGAAAGAGGTACACAGGTTGAGTACCACCTTTCCTTGGCAGTGAACGTATTTCCGGCTACTTTTCAGCGCCAACTTGGGGGCTACCTCTCAGCTTTTGGGGATCAGCCGCTTCGGACAGGCAGTACGGATGTGGGATTCGCTCAGGTCGGGCATGAGAGCCAAGGCCCGTTGGGCATCAATCTGGGCTTCGCACACCGCCTCCAACACCTGTTCGGCCATCAGGGAAAGGGGCATATCGGCAGTTTGTTCGGGATCGGTATCCAGGGAAATTTGTCGGACTCCCACAGGGGGGGGTGGCAACACCGGCGGAGCTGCCTGCGGGGACAGGGTGGTGGAAGTGCCCACCTCCAACTGCGCTTCTGCCAGGGCCACACCGCGCCCCACTATCAGTAGGGATCCCAGCAGCAGGGGCCATCCTAGCCTACGACCCCCTCTGCCGAACTGAGTTGGATACTTCTGCCATTGCTCCAGACCGCTGATGTTCTCGGCCCTGTTGAGCCTGTTGCCGAGCATGTCACCTCTCCAAAACCACCCCTTTGCTCAAGATATCCAACACAACTTGAATTTGCAGTAGGCTATCGTTGGCCCTCCAGGTAGTGCCCACCCGTTGCCAAACTTTGCCCGCTCCAGCCCTGCCCCCTCTATGGCCCGTCTGTCTCAAGAGCTAGCCCGGTTTTCCCGCCTTCCCGAGAGCCCAGAGCAACCCGAACCCTCCCCGGAAGGGTTGATCCGCATCGAAGACATTCTAAAACTGGCGGGCGAGCGCAGTTTTGGCTTGTTTTTGGCGGTGCTCTCTTTCCCTTCTGCTTTGCCTCTGCCGGCTCCCGGCTATTCCACTCCCTTTGGCGTGGTCATCCTGTTGCTGGCCGCACAAATGCTGGCAGGGCGAACCACTCCTTGGCTGCCGAAATGGGTGTTGCAGACCTCTATTGAACGGAAGCATTTTCAAAAGTGGGTGCAGGCTGGGATCCCATGGTTGCAGCGCATTGAAAAAATTGCCCGCCCCCGTTGGAAGCAGCTTTGCACCACACGGCTCGGCCAAGTCTGGCTGGGCACCTGGATCGGCTTGATGGGGATTTCCATGATCATCCCCGTTCCAGGCACCAACACCCTGCCGGCAATGGGGGTTTTCGTCACCGCTTTTGGCCTCCTGGAAGAAGACGGGATCCTGTGCAGCTTGGGATCCCTGATCTGTGTAGCAGGAGGACTGCTGACCACTTCCATTTTGATCGGCCTGTGGTTGGGGGGAACAACCCTTTTGGATTGGCTGGGAAGATAGCTATGCCAGCACCGCTTTTATCGGGATGCTGGGGTCAGCGCCAGATCCTGAGTGAGGCGCAGCTCGATCACCTGATTGGGATCCAGCACCACCACCTGCGGCGCCGTTACATTGCCGATCACCGCTCCGGCCACCCCTGCCCCCAGCACTTCTTCTGTGGCAATGGCATTGTCTCCGGTTACCAAGCCGAGAATAGCGCCTGCTGCTGCACCGATGGCCGCATCCTGAATGATTTTGCCTGTGGTGGTGTAGCGGGGATCCTTGACATCGTGGATGATGTCCGATTGGGCAGCCAAGGGGAACAGTTGGTTGTTGACAATGATGCTTTCCGCCACAAAACGGGTGCCCCCTGGGGCTGGCTCAAAGCGGCCATCCACCCGCGAGCCAAAAGGCACCAGAATATCCCCCTGGGCGTTGCGAATCGGGTTGCGGACGATCAAAGACATGGGCCGGGTTTCGTTGGGGGCAATGAAGAGGCGCTCGTTGAAGGGGGTGGTGGTTTGCATCAGGGTGCCCGCCGCTAGGGTGGAAAGGCGCAGGTCAAAGCCTGGCTGGGAACCGGAGGGCAAGCCCCCTGGGTTTTGTGCCACCAAGGATCCCCGGTTAAGCATGGCCTGGTGGGTGAAGGCTGCTACCTCGGCGCGAGTGGCGGGACGGTTGGGTTCCAAGAGCATCGGGTCTGGATAATTGACGATCAACCCGGCGCGGTTGGCTGCCGCAAGTTGTGCCAGGGCCCAATTGGGGATGGCTGCCGCATCTCGGTAGCGGCTGAAGAGATCGCTGGGCTGAGCGGCTGGGATCGCTCCCGTGTTGCCAATGGCGTTGGTCAAAACCACCAGCGCTTCGGTGCGGGTAACGGGCTGCTCAGGACGGAAGGTGCCATCGGGAAAGCCTGCCACCAGGTTGTTGGCTGCTGCCGTCGAGATGGCGCTGGCTGCCCAGTGGGTGGGGGGCACATCCCGGAAGCCGATGAAAGTACCGGAGGTATTGCGGAGGCGGAAAGCGGTATTGACAATGGTGGCAAACTGAGCGCGGGTAACCGGCTCATTGGGGCGGAAGGTGCCATCGGGGAAGCCGTTCAACACTCCTTGAGCGGAGAGGGTCTCAATGTAGGCTTGGGCCCAGTGACCAAAGGTGTCGCGGAAGGAAGCGGCCATGGCCACCTGGCAGTGGATGCCCAAGACAGCTCCCGATAGGAGTATGCCTGCTGCACGTGGATTTAAAAGAGAGGGAAACATCGTTCGTTCACCGAGTTGTCGTAGCGCCCATCGCTGGGTCGATGGCTACTCTTATTCTGGCTATTTCCTCAGTGATGACAATGGCGGAAACCCTTGCTCTGTGGTAATTTGAGCGTTTCTAACCCAAGATTTGCAGCAAAACGCAACTGCAGAGGATTGATAAGGAAACCCCTAAATCTCTGTCGCGTCAGCTAGAAATCGCAGGAGCCCCGCACTGTACCCGTAGGGTCAGTGCCGGGAGGAATGCGCTTTGATG
>NZ_JANSIL010000143.1:0-14871 GCF_047462015.1 Synechococcus sp. R5-13
GGCTTGCCAACTGCAGGGCTACCGAAAGCCCGCCCCGTACTGCGAAGCAGTCAGGGCCGGGTAGTTTACACATCGACCTAGACAAGGGCAGGGATCCGAGATCCTCCCAAGGCCTCCACCAATGCCCGCACTTGAGCCACCATGGCCACTTCATCCTGGAGCCGGCTGACAGCTTTGCCCACCCCTACACCTGAAGCGCCGGCAGCAATGGCCAAGCGCACTGTTACCGTCGAGAGGCCGGAAGCGCAGATAACCGGTACCGAGACGACACGGCTAATTTCATAGGCGGCGGCCAGGGTGGGGGCAGCCTTCTCGATCAGGCCCAGGGATCCCCCGTGAACCGGCTCGGCACTGGTGCTGCCCTCGGTTTGGATGAGATCGGCTCCCAGATCCTCCAGTTTCTCGGCCAATTCTGCCTGTTGATTCAGAGGCAGAGTGTGGGGAACGGTTACCGACAAGAGCGTGCGGGGCAGAAGAGAGCGGGTTCGGCGGGTAAGGTCTAGGACTTCCGCTGCGGAGAAGATGCGGCCTGAAGGGTAGAAGCTGTCGTAATTGCCGATCTCGGCCATGTCTGCTCCTGCCTGTACGGCTGCGGCCAACTGCTGCGGCTCCACCGCCGACACACAGATGGGCAGATCGATCTGGGCGCGTACCCGCTGCACCAATTCGGGGCTGGCAGCGATATCCACCCAAGTGGCCCCTCCCTGTTGGGCGGCGCGGGTGATGCTCAGAACCGACTGCAGGTCGAAGTTTTGTAGACCGCTGATGATCTTGAGGGCCCGACGTTGGGCCAGAGCGTCGAAAAGAGCAGCGTGAGAGGCAGTGGTCATAGGCTCGTCAGCTTGTGGAAAGGCAGTCTAAGAGGAGTGAAAACAAATGGCTGCTAAAACTGGGCTTGGGGAAGCCTTTGCTCAGTCTAGAGGGTTTGCCTCAATCCCACAAGGGATCCCTCTTTACCCCATCATCCCAGTCCTTTTGGCTCACCACAATTCTTCAATAGATTCAATAGAATAGGGATCCCTTCTTGCAAGCCATCATGTATCGCTCTCCCTTCCCCTTCCTGGGCCTGCCTGAGCCGGATCCGGAGATGGCCCAAGCAATTCTCCTGCCCGTCCCCTACGAGGCCACCACCTCCTATGGCAAAGGCACCGCCAAAGGCCCTCAGGCGCTGTTGCAGGCTTCTGCCTATGTGGAGATCTACGACGAGGTACGGGATCGCCAGCCAGCTCTTCACCCCGACTTCTCGGAAGAGATCTCCCGCTACTGGACAGCCCCCCCGGTGGAGTTGGAAGGTCTGGGATCTTCCGCCCAGGAGCTGGCTATGGCCGAAATCCAGCGTCGCGCTGCCGAGTGGGTGAGACCGGGGCGGTTCCTGCTTTCCATTGGTGGGGAGCACTCCATCAGCGGGCCCCTGATTGCTGCCCACCTGGCCCATTATCCGGAGCTGCACGTCCTGCAAATCGATGCCCACTGCGACCTGAGAGATAGCTACGAGGGATCCCGCTATTCCCATGCTTCTGCCATGGCCCGCGTGGTGGAGCAAGTGGGCAGCCGCCTCACCCAAGTGGGGATCCGCTCCATCTGCGCCGAAGACCGCCAGGCCATTCGCGAGCGCCGTCTGCACACCTTTTTTGCCCACAGCCTGCACGCCAAGCCAGCCCAGGAGTGGATCCCAGAGGTGATCGCCACCTTGGGCCCCCAGGTTTACCTGACGGTGGATGTGGATGGGCTGGATCCCGCTGTGGTGCCGGCCACCGGTACCCCCGAACCCGGCGGCTTGGGCTGGTGGGAGACGGTGGAGCTGATTCGGGCACTAGGACAGCAACGGCAAATTGTCGGCGCCGATGTGGTCGAGCTGTCGGTCACGGGAGAACGGGAAACCGATCGCCGCAGCGCCTTCACGGTCGCCAAACTGGCCTATCAGATCTTGGCTGCGGCCTTGGGTTAAGCTCAAGAAGAGCTTGGCCGGCCATCCCCGGGGCACCTGTTCGAGTTCTTTAGGTTTTTGGGTAACACACCTGTGAAATCGGCCCACCCCCGTCGTCCTGCTTTTGAACTTCCCGCTTTGTCCTGGATTCCCTTGGTGGGTGGGGCATTGCTGCTGATCCTCTTGGCCACCTTGCTGCAGTGCTTGGTGGTGGTGCCTGCCGGCACACGGGCCGTGGTGTTCAACTCCCTGACGGGGCTGAAGCCGCAGCCGCTGGGAGAAGGGCTGCACCTCCTGCTGCCGCTGGTGGAAACGCCTATCTTCTACGACGTGCGCACCCAAACCTACACCATGGCCTCCCAACGCTCCGAAAACCAGGGGGATGATGCGTTGAAAGTGCTCAGCGCCGACGGCCAGCAGATCTCCCTCGATGTCTCGGTGCGCTTTCGCTTGGATCCCGACCAAGTGGCCCACCTGCACCAGACCATTGGCCCTTCCTACGTGGACAAAGTGATTCGCCCAGAGGTGCGGACGGTGGTGCGCAATGAACTGGCTTTGCACCGCGCCATCGCCGTTTTCTCGGAAGAACGCGAGCAGATCCAGGAAAATGTGGAGCGGCAGCTCTCCAGCATTTTTGCTGAGAATGACCTGATCTTGCAAAACGTGCTGCTGCGCAATGTCCGCTTCTCCGACCAATTCCAAACGGCCATCGAGCAAAAGCAAATTGCCGAGCAAGAGAAAGAGCGGGAACGCTTCCTCGTGGAAAAAGCAGAGCTGGAAAAACAACGATTGGTGATCCTGGCAGAAGGAGAAGCCCAAGCCATTCGCCTCCAGGGGGAAGCCCTGAAGCAAAACCCAGAAGTGGTGCAGTTGGACTACGCGCGCAAACTGGCGCCCGGCACCCGCGTGATCATCTCCCGACCGGATCCCTGGCAGCGGTAGCGGACAGCCCGTTGGCTCTGGGTTCTGCAAAAATCTATCCCAGAGCATTGTTGCCAATTGGAACGAGAATGGGGATAGCGATCCCCGGCCTGCTGACCTGACGATGCCCCTTGACGAGCAGCTCATCCACAGCCGCATTCAGGCCATCCGAGCCCAGATCCCAGACCATGTGGAGATCATGGCAGTGAGCAAAGGCTACAGTGCCGACCACATCCGCGCCGCCTATCGGGCCGGGATCCGCCACTTTGGGGAGAGTCGAGTGCAAGAGGCCGCCGTCAAACAAGGGCAACTGCAAGATCTGACCGATATCGTCTGGCACTTGATCGGGCATCTGCAGACCAACAAAGTCAAACCGGCCCTCAAGCAATTTGCCTGGATTGACAGCGTCGATAGCTTGCGCCTGGCCAAGCTGATCAACCAAAAGGCTTGGGAGCTGCACCTCACCCCCAAGCTTTGCCTGCAGGTTAAATTGGCTCCGGATCCCAATAAGTTCGGCTGGCTCATCCCCGATCTGTTGCAGAGCCTCCCCGAACTGAACCAACTGCTGCAGGTGCAAATTGTGGGCCTGATGACCATTTTGCCTTTGGGCTTGAGCTCAGAGGCGGCCCTAGACCTGTTTCGCAAGCTGGCCGAACTGGCCGATTACATCCAGCGCAGCGGCTATGAACATCTGCAGGTGCACACCCTCTCCATGGGCATGTCCGACGATTACCCCCTGGCGGTGGCAGCAGGCTCTAACTTGATCCGACTGGGGCGTGCTTTGTTTGCCGACGCCGAGCGGAAATAGATGTGGCCTCTGTGAAGCTGTTAAATTGTGATTAAATTTTGTGTAAAGCCGCGAACTCCGGAGTCGCCCTGCGGGGTACCTTCGGGGCGAGAGTTTGGCTTGGCTCGATCAAAAGCGGGGGGATCCCGCCCAGGATTTGCCCTATTGGGGAAATTTTGGGGAAATTTGTAATCATTTGCGTTACTTCCGTTAACGTGGGCTCAATCCAGACGGGGAGCAGAGTTCGCTCCTGCCCAGCAACGGCTTGGCAAGTGAGATGACATCTTCACTTCTTCTGGGTAAACTCTACTCGTCGAATCAATGGGGTTTTGTTAACCTACGTTAGCCCCCACCTGCTTCGGCAGCTTCCTGAGCAAACCCTGTCTCAGCCTATTGAAAGACTTTGACCGAGAATGAAAGGACGCCCCCTAGCTTGAGTGAGCCACTCAGGATCCAATCAAGAGACTGAATCCTGCGCTCGCCGTAAACCCATGACCTGTAGTGAGGATGTGCATATGAATGTCAATGGAATCTGGAGCAGGGTAAGAGATTTTGTGGGTCTGAATGATCCCGTGGACGGCCTGGAGGAGTACTCTGAAATGGAAGGGCAGGATGATTACCAACTGCTCTACGAGGGACGCCGTTCCCAACCGACTGCTCCCCCCGAAGAGGAGGAAGTGAGTACCCTTCCGCGAGGGCGGCGGCAACGGGGAGTGGAAGCGGGGGAGGGCTCTGCCGGTCGAGAAGAGTCGCGGGGCCATCGGCGCAGTCAACATCGGGATCGCTCAGCAGGGGGCAGTATGGGGAGCAACGTGATTGGATTACCGGGCGTAAACCCACCCACCAGTGAAGTGGTGGTGATGGAGCCGCGCAGCTTCGATGAGATGGCTCAGGTTATCCAGTACCTACGGGAGCGCAAGACGGTGATCATGAACTTGACCCTAATGGATCCCGCTGAGGCGCAGCGCTCTGTGGATTTCGTTGCCGGCGGCACCTACGCCATCGATGGCCACCAAGAGCGCATTGGCGAAAACATTTTTTTGTTCACCCCCAGCACGGTGATGGTTTCCACCCCCAGTAGCCAAGTGGTGCAGCCGCTGCAGCGCCCTTTGCAAAGCCCTACCCCCCTCTGGCCCAGCACCTATGAGCATCTGCAGGCAGTAGGTCAGCACTAGTTGCTATGGAGCGGCCACTGCTAAGTGTTATCGGGGGTGGAGCCATGGGATCCGCCCTGCTGCGGCGTTGGGTAGCTGTGGGAGTTTATCCCGCAGCGCAGGTGGCCTTGCGGGAGCCTGATCTGGATAAGGCTGTGGCCCTGCAGCAGGAGCTGGGTATCCGATTGTTGGCGGATCCATCCCAGGCGGGAGAGTCTGAGATTCTGTTTCTGGCCGTTAAACCGCAGCTCTTCCCGACAGTGGTGGCTGAGATGGGCCGGCTGTCCGCCACAGAGCTGGTGATCTCGATTATGGCCGGGATCCCCTTGCAGCAGTTGCAGCAGGCTTTTCCCAAACAAAAGGTGGTGCGCACGATGCCCAACACGCCGGCGCTGGTGGGGGCGGGCATAACGGCCATCAGCTACGGGCCAGGGGTGACGCCTATGCAGGTGGAGCAGGTGGAGAAGCTGTTTCGCGCGGTGGGCGAGGTGGTGACGGTGGCCGAAAGCCAGATGGATGCGGTGACGGCACTTTCGGGTTCCGGGCCGGGGTATCTGGCGGTGATTCTGGAAGGGCTGATCGACGGAGGGGTACAGGTGGGGCTGCCGCGTCCCATTGCTACCCAGTTGGCCCTGCAGACCTTGGCGGGTACTGCTGCCCTCTTGCAGCAAGAAAATCTGCACCCTGCCGTTCTCAAAGACCGGGTCACCAGTCCAGGGGGGACGACCATTGCCGGGATCCAAGCCTTGGAGCAGGCGGGGGTGCGGGGAGCCCTGATGCAGGCAGTGCGAGCGGCCTACGAGCGCTCTTGCCAGTTACAGGGATCCTAGCGGGCCAGCAGCCCTTGCCAGAGGGGACGGGTGATCCAATTCCATCCCACCTTGAGCTGGTGTTCCAGTGTGGGCAGGCGCACCAGATAGGCAGTTCGCCGCGCCAAATAGCCCAGGGGGCCGGTCAGGGTGAGTCCGCCAAGGGCAGAAAGCACCGCCGTATCCACCCCCAGGCTGAGCATTTCCCCCAAGGAAAAGTAGCGAAAGGGCAAGAGAGGCCGCTCGCGGGTGAGCAAAGCCCACAGGTTCCAGGCGCAATAACCGGCCTGTTGAAAAGCCGCTTGGGCTGTGGCCGGCACCGGCTTGCCCTCCGCATCCACCACCGCTGCTGCATCTCCCAAGGCAAAGATCTCTGGGAAGGTGGGGGTTTGTAGGGTGGACAAAACCTGTAGCCGTCCCCGCTCCGTTTTGGGCAGATCCAAATTGGCAATCACCGCTGCCGGTCGGGTTCCGACAGTCCACAGCACAGCATCCACAAGATCTGTGGCGATCTCCTGGGTCTCCAGCCGTTGCAGCTGCAGATGGAAGGGAGGGGCGCCGTTCTCGCCAAGGGCCTCGATGCCCAAGACCTTGGTTTGCAACTCCACCTGCACCCGCCGTTGGGCCAGCGCCTCTTGGGCCGCCTCCCGGCTGGAGGGAGCAAAGCCGGACAAGATTTGGGATCCCAACTCGATGAGGCGGATCCGTCCCCGCCAGCCCAGCCGATCTGCCAATTTGCAGGCCAGTTCCACGCCACTGGCCCCTGCTCCTGCGATAGCCAGAGCCACAGGCTGAGCCGGATCCCGGTCTTCCAACGCCTTCAGGTGGGCGCGCAGCCGCTGAGCATCTGCCAGGGTGCGAAAGGGAAAAGCAAACTCCGCCGCTCCCGGAACGCTCTCTAGAGGGGTTTCTCCCCCCAGCGCCAGCACCAGCGCGTCGTACTCCAAGCTTTGCCCATCTTCCAGCTCCACGCGGCGGGCTTGAGGGTCGATAGCCCGGACGGATCCCCGGCGAAACTGCACCGATTCTGGGGGCAGCAGATCTTGGAAACGGGGGGCCACCTCCCAGTCTTCCATTTCTCCGGTGAGCAGCTCGTAAAGCAGGGGGGCAAAGACGAACCGCTCCTGCCGATCGACCAAGGTGATCTGGGGTGGTTCTGGCCAGGGTTGCCGGCTCAGTTCCAAAGCTGTGTACAACCCGCCAAAGCCGCCCCCAAGAATGCAAATGCGATTCATGCTCGGATGGTTCACGTGACGTTATCAGACGTTATCAAAGTTGCGCGAAAGGCCCCGACTTAACAATCACACCCTGCTGATGCAGAAGGGGCAACGAGGGATGGCCCACCTTGGGCTTGAATTGATTTAAACTTTCCCGGCTAGACTTCTCCAGCGTAGTCTTTGTTGCCCCAGCTTTGCCAGCCCGGCATTTCCGACGGGGAAGCCCGTCGCTCGTCCAGCCAAGTTTGGAGAATTACCGCCGCCGACTGCTGATCGATTAAGCCCTTCTGGGCTTTGGCCGGGATCCCCGCCTCGCGCAGATCCCACTCCGCCTGCGCGGTGCTCAGGTATTCATTGACGGTAACAATGGGAAGATCCACGGCCACCTGCAAAGCGCGCACGAACCGCTGGACTTTGCGGGCCTGGGATCCCACCGACCCATCCGCCAGAAGGGGGATCCCCACCACCACCACGGTGGCCTGGCGGCGGCGGATCCACTCCTGCACTTGGGCAATATCCTCTGAGAGGGAACGGCGCTGGATCACCCCCAGGCCAGTAGCCAGCAGCCCCAGCCGGTCGGAGCCGGCCACGCCAATGCGGCGGTTGCCTACATCCAGCCCCAGCGCTGAAAGGGGATCCCTTGTGGCAAAATGGTTCAGGCTTGTGGACATCCTTGCTGATCTTTATGGCTGCCTGGCCCCCTTTGGGGCTTGCAGTTTCCGTTCCCCTATCCTCTCTCGATGACCCTGTTTGGAGCAACACTCGATGACCAGCGCTACCCTGTCTCTCCCGAAGCATGAAGTGAAAGATCTGAACCTCGCCCCCCTGGGCAAGCAACGGATCCAGTGGGCGGCGCGGGAGATGCCGGTGCTGGCCCAGATCCGGGAGCGCTTTGCTCAAGAAAAGCCCTTTGCCGGGCTGCGCTTGGTGGCCTGCTGCCACATTACGACCGAAACGGCCAACCTGGCCCTGGCTCTACAAGCAGGGGGGGCGGATAGCGTTCTCATTGCCAGCAATCCCCTTTCCACCCAAGACGATGTGGCCGCCAGCCTGGTGGCGGACCATGGCATTTCGGTGTTTGCCCTCAAAGGAGAAGATGTGGCCACCTACCGCCGCCATGTCCAGATTGCCCTAGATCACCGCCCCAACCTGATTATCGACGATGGCGGAGATGTGACGGCGGAGCTGGTGCAGCACCGTCAGGAGCAACTGTCGGAGCTCATCGGCACCACGGAAGAGACCACCACTGGCCTGGTGCGCCTTAGGGCCATGCTCAAGGCGGGGGTGCTCAGCTTCCCGGTGATGACCGTCAACGACGCCGAGACCAAACACCTGTTCGACAACCGCTACGGCACCGGCCAATCCACCCTGGACGGGATCCTGCGCTGTACCAACATCCTTCTGGCCGGGAAGACGGTGGTGGTGGCTGGCTACGGCTGGTGCGCCAAGGGAGTGGCCATGCGGGCCCGCGGCATGGGATCCCAGGTGATTGTCACGGAAGTCAACCCGGTGCGGGCTCTGGAGGCGGTGATGGACGGCTTCCGGGTGATGCCGATGGAAGAAGCCGCTGCTCTGGGGGACATCTTCATCACCGTCACCGGCAACAAGCACGTGATTCGCGGCGAGCACTTCGACCGCATGAAGGATGGGGCGATGGTCTGCAACGCCGGCCACTTTGACATTGAAATCGACCTGGTGGCGCTGCAGGAGCGGGCCGTCTCCCGACAGACGGTGCGCCCCTTTGTGGAAGAATACCGTCTGCAGTCGGGCAAGTCAGTGGTGGTGCTGGGGGAAGGCCGCCTGATTAACTTGGCTGCTGCCGAAGGGCACCCCGCCAGCGTCATGGACATGAGCTTTGCCAACCAGGCCCTGGCCTGCGAATACCTGGTGAAAAACCGGGGCCGGTTGACTCCGGGGCTGCACCCCATTCCCCCAGAAGTGGACGAGGCCATTGCCCGCCTCAAGCTCAAAGCCATGGGGATCCAAATCGACAGCCTCACTCCAGAGCAGATCGAGTACGGCAACACCTGGACTGCCGGGACTTAAGTGGGTTTTGGGAATTCAATCGGGAGCTGAGTCTGGGATCCCAAGCAGCAGGGCTAGCGTGCTCCCCCCAACCTCGAGCCAGGAGGGGATTCCTAGATTCTGTGAACCTGCGACCAAACGCGGGTGGGCAGACCCCAGACATAGATGAAGCCTTCTGCCGCTTTGTGGTCGAACTGGTCTCCTGCGCCGTAGGTGGCCAGCTCGGGGTTGTAGAGGGAATAAGGGGAGCGACGGCCCACACAGACCGCCTGGCCCTTGTGCAACCGCATCCGCACGACACCGGTGACGCTTTTCTGGGTGGCGCGGATAAAGGCGTCCAGAGCCTCCCGCAGCGGCGAGTACCAAAGGCCGTTGTAGATCAACTGGCTGTAGGTGGTCTCGATGCCGTACTTGTAATGGATGACATCGCGGGTGAGGGTGAGGCTTTCCAGCTCGCGGTGGGCTTGGATCAAGACCATTAGAGCAGGGCACTCGTAGATCTCCCGCGACTTGATCCCCACCAGGCGGTTTTCAATCATGTCGATGCGGCCCACCCCATGCAGGCCAGCTAAGGAGTTGAGCTGCTCGAAGAGGGCTTTGGGACTGAGGCGCTGCCCATCCACCCCGACAGGGATCCCTTGCTCGAACTCAATCTCCACGTAGGCGGGCTCGTCGGGTGTCTGGGAAATAGGCCGGGTGAGGGCATACACTTCCTCCGGCGGCTCCCGGTCGGCATCTTCTAGGATGCCGGCTTCAGCGCTGCGGCCCAAAATGTTGAGGTCGATGCTGTAGGGGCTGGACTTCTGCACGGGCATGGGGATCCCGTAGCGCTCCCCATAGGCAATGGTCTCCTCGCGGGTCATCCCCCACTCGCGGGCAGGGGCCAACACTTTGAGCTGGGGATTTAAAGCAGCAATAGCCAGATCAAAGCGCACCTGGTCGTTGCCTTTGCCGGTGCAGCCGTGGGCCACCGCATCGGCGCCCACCTCTTCCGCCACTTCCACCAGCAGCTTGGCAATCAGGGGTCGGGCCAGGGCCGTGGAAAGGGGGTAGCGCTGCTCGTAGAGGGCGTTGGCCTGGATGGCCGGGAAGGCATAGTCGGTAATGAGGGCCTGGACAGCCTCCCGCACCAGAGATTGCTCTGCCCCCGCCCTGAGGGCTTTGGCCTGAATGGCCTCCAGCTCCGCCCCCTGCCCCAAGTCGACTGCCAGGGCCACCACCGATTCCACCCCCCACTCGTGCTTGAGATAGGGAATGCAGACGGAAGTATCCACCCCGCCTGAATAGGCCAATACCACCTTCTTTGCCCGTCCCATGGGATCCCGCCGTTGCCGTTAAAAAGTTGCTAGCC
The DNA here is from genome assembly GCF_047462015.1 of Synechococcus sp. R5-13. Classification (NCBI taxonomy): domain Bacteria; kingdom Bacillati; phylum Cyanobacteriota; class Cyanophyceae; order Synechococcales; family Synechococcaceae; genus Synechococcus; species Synechococcus sp. R5-13. The sequence continues at coordinate 10,192 of NZ_JANSIL010000143.1, forward strand.
CATTATGCCCTGTGGCAGGGATCCTGGCTGGCCTCAATGTCGGTTTCCTCAGCTATTCTCAAGGGGATTTCTCCTGCCGGGGAAGGGCTTGGGGTGTGAGTGAGGTGAGCATGGCTGGCAAAAAGACGGCTGCGGCGTGCCGGGGATCTGAGCCCAAGCGAACTGTGGGGCTGGGGATCCTGTCGCTGCTGAGCTTTGTGGCCGGGATGGGGTTTGCCGCCCTCTCCCAGCCAGAGGTGGGATCCCCTGTTGCCGTCTCCGAGCCGGAGGTGCCCCGTTTTACCGCCCACGGTTGGCCCTTGTTGGATCCCTTGCCGCAGCCGGACGAGATTTGGGAGTGCGAGCTGGTGGTGGTGGGCGGATCCCTGGGAGGGGTGGCAGCGGCAGGCCATGCCATGCGAGGGGGGGTGCAGACCTGTCTCATCGAGCTCACCCCTTGGCTGGGGGGTCAGATTACCTCCCAGGGGGTATCGGCCATTGATGAATCGCTGCCGATGCGGCAGCGGGGCAATTTTTCCCGCCACTGGCTGGAGTTCAAGGCCTTGATCGAAAGCCAGCCGGTGCATCTGCCGGCCTGGACAGGGATCCCGCCGGGAACCCGCGTATCCGAGATCAACAGTTGCTGGGTGGGAGGGCTGTGTTTTCCGCCTCAGGCGGGGCTGCAGGCGGTGGAAACCTGGCTGCAACAGGCAGCTCAAAATGCCCCCAACAGCCGCTGGGCTACCCAAACGGCTTTTAAGGGGGCCACCTTCAGCGCCGATGGATCCCGGATTGAAAGCATTTACGCTGTGCAGCGGCAGCCGCGGGATCCCAACTTTGTGCCGCCGGGACGGCTGTGGCGGGAGCTGGTGAGCTGGTACAGTTGGCAGGAAACGGAGGTGTTCGCCAAGCGAGTGCTGCGTCTACAAGCGCCGCCGGGCCGCCCATTCTTCGTGATCGATGCCACCGATACCGGAGAGCTGGTGGGCTGGGCCGGGATCCCCTATCGGCTGGGTTCGGAAGGGCACGATGTGACCGGCGAGCCCAATGCCGCCCCCGCCAGCAACCCGGAGTGCACTCAAGCCTTTACCTTTCCCTTCGTGCTGGCCATCCACGACGATGGCGGTCGCTCCCGAGCAGAGCTGGCCCAACTGCAACCAGGCTATTCCCGCGCCGAACACCGCCGCGAGTTCGACATGGAAGGTTTCCCCACCTTCAGCGGCCAGAGCTTTTTCAATTACCGCCGCATCGTCAGCAAGGGTCGCCGGGATCCCTTCTACAGCACGCCTGTTCCAGGCGACCTGACGCTGGTGAACTGGAACCGCGGCAACGACTGGGGGATCATGAACCCGCCCCTGATCCTGACGGAAGAGCGGCTGGTGGCCTCGGGGCAGCGCCACAACTGGCTGGGGGGCCTGGATGTCTCGGCCATCAAAGATGGAGAAAACCACGCCCTGCTGTTTGCCGAGTGGCTGATGGAAACCCAATCCCGCAGCGGCTATCCCCTGTCCTTGGTGTTTGCCGAAGAGTCCTTGCTGGGCACCCGCTCCGGCCTTAGCCTCTACCCCTACATCCGCGAAGGTCGGCGCATCCTGGGGCGAGCTGCCTACGGCCAAGCAGAGTTCCTGATGTTGGAGCAGGATATTCGCGTCGGCACCGCCGGGGGGCGGGACTTCAGACCTACCGTGGTGGGGGTTACCCACTACGCCATCGATATCCACGGCTGTCGCTACCGCAACTGGGAGCCCTCTCTTTCGGCCAGCTCCGCGCCAGTCAACGAGTTTTCCGTCCGTCCCATTCTCATTCCCTTGGAAGCCCTGATCCCGCAGAAGGTGGATAACCTGCTCATCGGCGGCAAAGGGATCGCCGTCAGCCACATTGTCAACGCCGCCACCCGCGTGCATTACGGTGAATGGACCATCGGCTCGGCAGCAGGGCTGACCGTGGCTTGGCTGCACAGCCAGGATCCCAGCTTGATCCCAGCTCAGATCGTGCCGCAAGGCAAAATGGCCGATTTACAGCGCTACCTGATCTCCCATGGGCAAAGACTGCAATGGTGAACCCAGAGGACACCGTCTTAGCGCGAACGACAGATCCCCACCCAATCGACCCAATTTTTCCGATATCGGGGCCCTAGCCCTCAGAGGGAAGTGAATCGGGATCCCTGCCTGCGCGGGCATCTTCGCTACTTTTGCCATAGCGCTGCTGCCGCCACCACACCAACAGGGGGCTGGCGATAAAAATGCTGGAATACACCCCCAAAGTAAAGCCAATGAGCAGGGCAATGGCAAACCCCTTCAAGGTAGCTCCCCCGAAAATGGCGATGGCAACTAGGGGCAGCATCGTCGTCAGGGTGGTGTTCAGGGAGCGGGCAAAGGTCTGGTTCAGAGATAGGTTTACCACCTCGGCCAGGCTGACCTTGCGGCTCACCAGACGCAGATTCTCGCGGATGCGGTCGTAGATGACCACGGTGTCGTTGACGGAAAAGCCGATGATGGTCAGCAGCGCCACCACAAACAGGCTGTCCGCCTCCATACCCACCGTCAGGCCCAAAAGGGCAAATAGCCCTATCGTCAACACTACATCGTGCAGCAGCGCCACAATGGCAAACACCGCGTAATCCCACTGGAAGCGCAGGGCCAGGTACAGCACGATGAGCCCGAAAGAGATGAGCACCGCCACGATGCCGGAACGCAGGAGCAGACGACCCACCGTCGGGCCCACTGTCTCCACCAGGTTGCGCTCGAAGGGAGCAATCTCCTGCCGCAGGGTGGCTTCCACGGCCAGCCGCTCTTGCTCAGTCAAGGGGGGCATGCGGATCAGGGCTTCCTGGCCCGTTTGGGTGTCCAGCTGGATGATGCTGGTGCCCAGGTTGTGTTCCTGCAGCGCCCGTCGCAGCTCCTCGGTGGTGACAGGCCGCTCAAAGCTCAGATCCAGCAAGGTGCCGCCGGAAAAATCCAACCCCAGCCGCAGGGGAGTTCCCAGAGAAGCCAGGGAAAAGGCCATGCTGACCAGCCCCACCAGCAGCACCGCCAAGGACAAGCTGAACCACAGCTTGCTCCGTCCAACAATGTCGAAGCGATAGTCGAGCAACCGAGAGGCGGGATCTACGGGGGATAGCTCTTGAGCCGTCATGATTGGGCCGCCTCCATCCGAACGCCGTAAAACTCAGGTTTGCGCAAGCTGGGGATCCCCATTGCCGCCAAGAGCAGGCTACGGGTGCAGGTGATGGCCGTAAAGAAGCTCACCAGAATGCCAATGCCCAGGGTTACCGCAAACCCTTTCACCAGTCCCATCCCCAGCCAGAAGAGCACGCCACAGACCAAAAGGGTGGTCACATTGCTGTCCAGGATGCTGCTGAAGGCGCGGTTAAACCCTTCCGAAATGGACTTGTAGATGGATTTGCCGGCCCGCAACTCTTCTTTAATGCGCTCGAAGATCAACACGTTGGCATCCACCGCCATGCCGATGCTGAGGATAAAGCCCGCGATCCCCGGCAGAGTCATGGTTACCCCCAGCAGTTGGAAGAGAGCAAAGGTACAGAGGGCGTAGATAAGCAGAGCAATGTCCGCAATCAGCCCTGGCAGGCGATAGTAGGCCACCATAAAGAGGAAAACCAGCACCAGGCCCCCGATCCCGGCATAGAGGCTGCGGCGCACGCTCACTTCCCCCAAAGTGGCCCCGACAGTGCGATTTTCAATCACCTGAATGGGAACCGGCAGCGCTCCTGCCCTGAGCTTGACCGCCAAGTCAGTGGCGGTTTCCACCGTAAAGTTGCCTGTGATCACCGCCGTCCCGCCGGTAATGCCGGTGCGGGCAAACTCCGGCCCCACGATCGGGGCACTGATCAACACGTCGTCCAGAAAAATGCCCAATGGACGTTCTGTTCCGGCCAGATCTCGGGTGAGCTGAGTAAATTTTTCTGCCCCCTCCGGCTTGAACTCCAGCAGCACCTCCCAACTCTGGGATCCGCGGCGAGGGGCTTGGGGATAGGCATTGCGCAGCAGATCCCCGGTGAGGCCGACTCGCTCAAACAGAGTATCCGGATCCTCCCCCGCGGTTATCTCTCCCCGCTCGTTGCGGGGCAGCGCGCCGACGGGAACCAAGCCCTTGCGAAACTCCAGTTGGGCTGTATCTCCAAGGAGAGCAATGGCCCGATCCGGATCCGCCACCCCCGGCAACTGCACGAACAGGCGGTCTTGGCCGCTGATCTGCACCAGAGGCTCAGCCACCCCCAGCCCGTTGATCCGCTGCTGGATGACGGCCTCTACCCCCTGCATCACTTCGGGGGTGATTTCAGGCACCTCCTCGGTGGGCACAGCTTGTAGCGTGAGCTGGGTTCCTCCCTTGAGGTCAAGGCCAAGGCGAACCTCCCGGCTGAAGCCCAAGTAAACGAGGGCAACCACCACGGCCAAGATGAAGATCAGCCCTCGCAAAAAGGAGAGCCGACTGAGCCACGAAGCTGAGGATCTAGCCATACTGCTGAGAAGGTGAGGAACACGGTCGCACTCGATCTGAGGCTCTTAGGATTTTGGCACTTTGTAAACTACCCGACCCTACACCGCCTTAGCAGTGTAGCGCGGGCTTTCAGTAGCCCTGAGCCTGTTATGCTCTACCAGAGAACAAAACAAGCCCGAACCTCTAGGCTGGTTTACGACAGCCCCCAAAAGCGCAATCACATTCGCACCATTCAAATCCGCA
>NZ_JANSIL010000144.1:0-4884 GCF_047462015.1 Synechococcus sp. R5-13
GAGCAGAGCAGGCTCAGGGCTACTGAAAGCCCGCTCCGTACCGCTTAGCGGTCGGAGTCGGGTAGTTTACACCAATTTGACCAGTCTGCGCGCCCCTTTCACAGCCCTACCTGTGCCCCAGTTGCCGATGGCTCCCAGCTGAGGTTAAGAGAAGCCCATAGCCCCCCGGCCCCTCATTGACTATGATGCGGGCGTGAGGTGTGAATAAGTACCTAAACAATGGCAACCCAACGCATTTGCTTTGCTCAAGTCTCAGATGTCCACCTGATGCCCGAGACGGGGTGCCGCTGTTGGTGGATGTCCGATTCCCCTCGCCGCCAGTTGGAAGCCGCCGTTGCCCATCTCAACCAGGTGCCCGATCTGCACTTCGTGGTGTTTACCGGGGATTTGGTGGATCAAGCGGATCCGGAGAGCTTTCAATCTTTCCAGGAGATTGTTGCCCAACTGCGGGTGCCCTATTACCTCAGCCTGGGCAACCACGATATCGACACCCTAGGGAGAAAGGGACGCTTCAACCGGGATCAGTTTATCCGTTGGTGCCAAAGCCAATTTCCCCTGTCCCCGGCTCCCACCGGTTACGTCGATTACAGCCTTTCCCCTCTGCCCGGGATCCGCTTGATTGCCCTCGACGCCAGCCTGGGACGCTTCCCTTTGCCTCAGGGCGTGCTCCGCCCCTCCCAACTGCACTGGCTGGACGAACATCTGCAAACGGTGCCGGAAGAATGGCTGATCCTACTGATCCATCAGCCGCCCTTCATTGCTCCCACCCAAATGGACGCGGTTTTGTTTCGCAAGTACCGGCTCCTCAGCGAACCAGCCTCGGCACTACACGCTCTCCTGGCCCGCCACGGGCGAGTGGTGGCGGTGTTGAGTGGGCATCTGCATGTGCCGAAGGTGTATGTCCGCGATGGGATCCCCTACCTGACAGCACCTCCTCTGGTGGGGCCGGTTTCGGCTCTGCGGGTGTTTGAGCTGGAGGTGAACCCACGGCGAGGGGTGTTGCGCTACCACTGGGTTAAGTTGCCGGCATTGGATCCCAGCCCCCTCTGGCACGGCTTGGTGATGGGGATCCGACGGGATCGCTGGGGACAAATCCCTCTCCGGGCCAAGGGATCCCGCTCTCTCCCTCTGCCCGCTGCCGCCTGGTAATCAAAACCCCTAAAGCTTGACCGAATTAGTGTAGATTAAAAAAGCAAAAATTGTCGAGTTCGGTGTCTTCCCCCTATGACAGCAAGCCTTTCTCCTTCTAGCCGCTGGGAGCTGGCGGCTCAAGCGCTGCGGGAGCAGTATCAACCTCAAGTGGCGTCCCTGAGCGAACGGTTTGAGCCTTTGTCGGCAAGAGACCTGCTCACCTGGGCGGTTGAAGAATTTGGAGATGGGCTGGTGCTGGCCTGTAGCTTTGGCCCGGAAGACCTAGTGCTGATCGATCTGCTCACGGCGATTAACCCCCGTGTTCGCGCTTTTTTTCTGGACACCGATTTTCACTTCCCGGAAACCCTACAACTGCGGGAGCAGGTGTTGGCGCGCTACCCCCACTTGCAACTGCAGATCTTCAAGCCCTTGCTTACCCCGGAAGAGCAGGCAGCTCAATACGGGCCAGAACTGTATCGCTCTAACCCCGACCTCTGCTGCAACATCCGCAAGGTGGAGCCCTTGAATCGTGCTCTGGCCGGTTGCACCACTTGGATTACAGGGATGCGTCGGGAACAATCCCCCACCCGCGCCGATATCGGCAAGGTGCAGTGGGACGGCAAGCGCAACCGCCTCAAACTCAACCCGCTGGCTGACTGGACAAATGGCCAAGTTTGGAAATACATCCTTGACCACGGGATCCCTTACAACCCCCTGCACGATCGCCACTACCCCAGTATCGGCTGCCTCCACTGCACTGCGCCTGTTGAGCCAGGGGCGGATCCCCGCTCTGGACGCTGGAAGGGCACAAGCAAAACCGAATGCGGCCTGCATACCTAACCCATGACTGCTTCCTCCATCCTTGAGGTGGCTCAGTTTGAAATTACCCCCGGCTCTGAAGCCGCCTTTGAAGCCGCCATCGCTCAAGCTTTCATCTATTTGCAGCAGACCGACGGCTACCAAGGGCACCAACTGCAGCGCTGTCTGGAGCACCCTCAGCAATACCTACTGCTCGTTCAGTGGGGATCCCTAGAGGCCCATCTGGTCAACTTTCGCCAATCGGAAAACTTTGTCCGCTGGCGTGCCCTCATCGGGCCCTACTTTGCTCGCCCACCCCAGGTGTTGCACTACCAGTTGCTGACCGGATCCCCTTTTTGATTTGAAATAGGGCACCTGTCCACTCTCCACCTAGGTTGACCCCAATGGGACAGGTTAAGATGTGATATTATTTGTTTCTGGCCTTCAGGCAGATGCACAGCGGCATCGCTCGTAGGGGCTGTTAACTCAGTGGTAGAGTACCACCTTGACACGGTGGGAGCCGCTGGTTCAATTCCAGCACAGCCCATGTCTTCGGCAGAAGCTGACAAAGGTTTGCTCCAGGATCAGGTTACAGTGCTGAGCCTAGCCCTCCCCTGCAGATCCTGTGAAACTGGGGATCCCTCACCGCCACGGATTCTACTGGTAGATATGGGCCGCTTTTAGCATGTGGTAGGTGATCAGCAATTGAGTCAAAGCCAGGGGATAGCTCTGGAGCAGCTCGCCGGTGGTGCCGATCAATTGGCCGATATTGGGGTTTCCCTCTAAGCTACAGAACTTGCCCAGGTAAGGGATTTCGTTGCAGAGCATCCGCTCCAATTCGATCACTTGGCTGGCCGTAGCATGGGCATCAATCTGCAAAACATCGACGGGCTTGCCCATATCCCGATCCAAATCCAAACGAATGGCAGAGCTAAGGTGATTGTCGCGGGCATTGAGGATTTGCCAAAAATCTGGGTGAGGAATGGTGGGGCGCAGCACCAAGCGTGCATTCAGCAATACCTCGTCTTGGTTGGATCCCTCTTGGGGCAGGTAAAAGGTGACCACCACATCGGCCCATTGGCGCTGTGGACGAATAAAAGCTTCTGAATCGGGTTCGCGCTTTTTGAGCTCTTCTCGAACTTGCTCTTCTGTGTATCCGCGCTTGCGGGTGTCTCGCTTAATCTTCCAGAGGGCGCGTAGATGTTCGGGAGGGGCCAAATAAACCTTGACATCGTAGCTATCCCGCATACCACGGGTAAAGTAGCCCAGCAGCCCTTCGACGATGACATATTTGTTGGGCTTGACGTACTCTGGCGGGTCAAAGGTGCCGGTGCTGTGGTTATAGACGGGCTTTAGGATCGGCTGGCCGGTGCGCAAGAGCGTCAGGTGCTGCTGAACGATATCCAGGTAGTTGCAGTCGGGATGGAGGGCTGTAATCCCCAGTTCAGCGCGTTGTTTGCGGTCATAGCGGTGGTAGTCGTCGGTGCAGATGACAGTGACGTTTTCTTCCCCCAAGACTTGGGCAATGCCACGGGTGAGGGTGGTTTTTCCAGCAGCACTATCACCAACAATACCCAGAATAATCGGGCGCTGAGCCACGGATCCCTCTCCTGAATCGTGAACCTGGGGCGGAGAACTCCCAACAACACCGGCCAAACTCAACTTCGTTTCGACCTGCGGATGGCCCCGATCAGAGAACAGGGATTGTCGGTCAGCAAACGAAGTTAAGCAAGCATTATCGGCTCTGGAGGGTATTGGGGCAAGAGAACGTTACAGCTTTTTTCAGCGGAGCCCTATGGATCCCTATACTGGAGTAGAAGCACTGGAAGGCATCAAAGCAGCAAGGGTAGCATTAGGTCAGACCGCTAGAGGGGGAAGCAACCGATGGGATTGTTCGATCGGGTCAGCCGAATCATTAGATCCAATATCAATGCGCTGGTCAGCAGCGCCGAGGATCCGGAGAAAATCCTGAACCAGACCATTCAGGACATGTCTGAGGATCACTACCAGATGCGGCAAGCGGTTGCCCAGGCCATTGCTGCCCAGAAGCGGATAGAGCGGCAGTATGAGCAAGCACAGCAGAGTGTTGATGAGTGGCAAAGACGCGCCGAGTTGGCCCTGCGCAACAACAACGAAGCTTTGGCTCGGGAAGCGCTGGTGCGCAAGAAAACCTTTGCCGAGACTGCCCAAAGCCTGAAGCGGCAGTTGGATGAGCAGACTAAGCAGGTGGAGATCCTGAAGTCCAACATGACCAAGCTGGAGAGCAAGATCGCTGAGGCCAAGACCAAAAAGGACATGCTCATCGCTCGCGCCCGCGCCGCCAAGGCTTCCCAGCAAATCAACCAGGTCATCGGGCGGGTGGACGCCACAAGCGCCTTTGCCGCTTTTGAGCGCATGGAGGAGAAGGTGAACTCCCTGGAGGCCCAGTCGGCGGCAGTAGCCGAGCTGGCGGTAGACAATTTGGAAAACCAGTTTGCCGCTTTGGAGGCGGGTGGCTCGGATGTAGATCACGAGCTGCTGATGCTCAAGGCGTCGATTCAGGGTCAGTTGCCCTCTGGGGAGGCGAAGTCCTCAGGCCAACCTTCCACCGCAAGTGAGAGCGAGGTCGATCTGGAGTTGGAAAATTTGCGCAAGGAGATTGACCAGCTCTAACAGGCGGAATGTCGCTCTCCTCCGACTCTCAAGGCTTGCCGAGCTGAGTTTGGGCCGGGGGGTGGTAAGCTAACCAACAAGAACTCTGACAGCCCTTCTGCCGACCAGCAGGGCAAAGTCTGTCAGTAAAGCGTTCCACCTCGAGTGGCAGGGATCCCCAGAGGGTAATCAACCTGCGAAAGGGTCACAGCCTGCTTACGGCAGGGCTGAGGTTAGTTTGCCTACGGTTTTGTGAGAGCATGACTCTAGTCAATAATAAGCTCAACTATACTGAAAATAATGTATAATATGTTCAGTACGGAT